>JADZBY010000023.1 GCA_020851855.1 Anaerolineae bacterium | reverse complement strand
CAGCACCTCATCGCGCACCTGGTCGCCGCCGCCCGCGCGAAGGGATACCAGGCGGCGGTGCTCACCCTGTTTCCGCATCCCGACCGCGTGATCCGCGGTCAGACCGGGCGCTATTACCTGACCACGCCGGACGAGAAGGCGGAATTGCTCGGCGCGCTGGGCGTCGATGCGGTCGTCACGCACCCGTTCAACGACGAGGTGCGGCGTATGCGCGCGGCCACGTTCATCGACCTGCTGCGCGAGCACCTGCAGATGCGCAGCCTGTGGGTCACGGCGGATTTTGCGCTCGGCTACAAACGCGAGGGCAATTTCAGCTTCCTGTCTGCGCAGGGGCAAGAAAAGGGCTTCGAGGTGGTAGAGATCGGCCTGCTGCGCTCCGAAGACCACCGCCAGATCAGCAGCAGCGGCATCCGTGAGGCGCTGCTCAACGGCGACCTGCGCACGGCGAACGACTGGCTGGGCCGCCCGTACCGCGTGCAGGGCGTGGTGATCCCCGGCGATCACCGTGGTCGCACCATCGGATTCCCGACGGCCAATCTGCAGGTTTGGGACGAGCAGATCATCCCGACCAACGGCGTGTATGCGTGCTGGGCGTGGCTGGACGGCGTACGTCACAAAGCTGTAACGAACATCGGGGTGCGGCCCACCTTTGGCGCGGCGGATGCCGTTCGCGTCGAAGCGCACCTCTTGGACTTTGACGCGGACCTGTACGGGCAGACGATGGGGCTGGATGTCGTGGCGCGCTTGCGGGACGAGATGAAGTTCAGCGGGTTGGATGCGCTGGTGAGCCAGATTCGGGCCGATGCAGCGCACGGGCGCGCCCTGCTCTCCGCCGAATCGTGAACGCGACTCGTTCGGAGCGCGATGGGCGCGCCCGCCGGTGTGAAGGAACGGATGGACCGTCGTTCAGGTGGTTAGCACCCCAGCCCTACCTTGTCGCCATAGCGCGCGAGGCTGGCTCGGATAGCCGCAAGCTCGAAACCGGCGTGCAATTGGCCGCTGCTGTAGCACGTTTTGACCTCGGAAAGCGTCCACCAGGCCGTGCCGCGTATCTCGTTCGCATCGATCACGAACTCGACCGAGCGCGGGTGCACCATAAAGATGTGGTGGGAGCGTTCGCGATAGGTATACATTGCTACAAAGCCGATGATGTCCACCGCGATGCCGAACTCTTCGTGCAGCTCACGGTGTAAGGCTGCGACCAGGTTTGCGTCTGTGGGTTCGATTCGACCTCCGGGCAAGCCCCACTTGCCAATCGTTTCGGGCAGGTGATTGTGATGCTGGACCAGCAAGAACCTGTCGTCGTGAAGTACGACGGCGCGGACCGCCGGTACGCGAGCTGATCCACTCATACGCCTTTGCCCTATTCACCTGGTAATTGCAGCGCACACACGCGCCCGGCGGCGGGCCGTCCCGCGACCAGAAGCGTCGGCGCTGCGAACTTGAGTCAGATTATACCCCAGGTGGCAGGCGACCTGCACCGTTTGGATTGGGTTAGGGAGCTTTTCCGTCTGGTCCTATCCCTCTCTCCCACGGGGCGAGAGGGGAGAAAGGCGACGCAGGCGCATGGTGATTTCACCCCTCGCCATGAGGGAGAGGGGTCAGGGGTGAGGGTTCGAGCGGCGAGTATCCCTCTCTCCCACGGGGCGAGAGGGGAGAAAGGCGACGGGTGCGCGATAATTTCACCCCTCGCCATGAGGGAGAGGGGTCAGGGGTGAGGGTGATCCGATCTGCCCTACTTGCGCAGCCGGTATCCCAGCCGCCCCAGCAGCGACTCGTCGCGCCGCCAGTTGGGCAGCACGCGCACCCACGGCTCCAGGAACACCTTCGTGCCCAGCAACTCCTCGATGTCGGCGCGGGCGTCGCTGGCGATGCGCTTGAGCATGACGCCGCCGCGCCCGATCAGGATGCCCTTCTGCGAGTCGCGCTCGACGTAGATGCACACCCGGATGTAGGTCAGCGTCGGGTTGCGCTCGGTGAACTCCTCGACCTCGACGGCGACGGCGTGCGGCACTTCGGCCTGCAGGTGCAGCAGCACTTTTTCGCGGACCATCTCCGCCACGATGTCGCGCACGGCCATATCGCTCAACTGGTCTTCGGGATAATAGAGCGGTCCGGGCGGCAGTCGGGCGATGATGCGGCCCAGCAGATCGTCCACGCCCGCCCCATCGCGCGCGCTCAGGGCGACCCAATCGGCATCCGGCGCGAGCGCGCTGTAGGCTTCGGTGTGGGGCAGCACCACGTCGGGCGCGGCCCGGTCCAGCTTGTTGAGCGCCAGCATGACGGGCGCTGCCGCCGCTTCGCCGCGCGCCTCGGCAATGATCTGCGCCACGCGGCGATCCTCGTCATCCGGCGAGCCGCTGATGTCCACGACGAACAGGATCACGTCGCCATCCTGGATGGCTTCGATGGCCACATTGACCATGAACTCGCCCAGCAGATGGCGCGGCTGGTGGATACCCGGCGTATCGACAAATATGGCCTGCGTGCCCTCGCGGGTGTAGATGCCCAGCTGGCGCAGGCGCGTGGTCTGCGGTTTGGGGCTGACGATGGCAATCTTTTCGCCCAGGATGCGGTTCATCAGCGTCGATTTGCCGACATTTGGCTTTCCCGCGACCACGACAAAGCCGCTGTGCGCCAACTCGGCCTGTGGTTCGGATTCTTCGGTCCCACGCTCAGGCATGAACATTCCTCAATTCGGTTTCGATAGGGTACTGCTGCCCAGAATTGTACAGGAT
>JADZBY010000022.1 GCA_020851855.1 Anaerolineae bacterium | reverse complement strand
CGTTTGTGGCACAGCACACGCCGGACACGTGCATCGGCTGCGGCGCGTGTGAGACGCGCTGCCAGATGGACGCCATCGCCCTGCACGACGGCGTCGCGGCGCTCGATGCGGAGCGCTGCATCGGCTGCGGCCTGTGCGTCACGACGTGCCCGTCTCATTCGCTGACGCTGGTCCGCAAGCCGCCCGCCGAACAGCCCTACGTGCCGCGCTCCGTCGCGGAAACGTACATCCGGATGAGCATCTCGCGGGGCAAGATCAGGCCGCTGGTCGGCATGGCTGTCCGGGCGAGCGTGGATTACGTGCGGGCGCGCAAAGGTTAGAGGGCGTTATGAACTTTCGGCCTCACCCCCTGGCCCCCTCTCCACGCGGAGTACCGCGTGGAGAGGGGAACGGGGTGAGGGTCGCGCCTCAGAAGGCGAGGTAGTTGGACGGGTTGTCGGGCGCTTCCCCGATGCGCACCTCAAAGTGCAGGTGCGGGCCGCTGGAATTGCCCGAATTGCCCACCGTGCCGATGGGCGCGCCTCTGCCCACCTGCTGCCCGCACGATACGCTGACCCGGTCCATGTGGCCGTACAGCGTCATCAGCCGCCCGTGGGCGATGACCACCGAGTAGCCGTAGCCCCAGTTGCTCCAACCGGCAAAGATGACCGTGCCGCCATCCGCCGCGAAGACCGTTGTGCCGATGGGCGCGGACAGGTCCACGCCGGTGTGGTAGGCCGTGTAGCCCTGGTAGAACACGTAGTTGGGCGGCAGCGGCACCACCAGCGAACCGGTCCCGCCCACGACGGTCTGTGAGCCGCACGACCCCGGCCCGCCGCCAAACGATGCGGTGCCGCCGCCGCCGCCGGAGCCGCTCCCACTCGACACGGTGATGCCCGGATTCCAGTACACCGCCTGCCGCGTGCCCGTCCCGCCGGGGACCATGATCCGAATGCCCGGCGGCAACAGGGTAGACGGGCTGGCGTTGCGCAAGACCGGGTTGTACTCCGAGTCGATGATCGTGTAGGCCGAAACCTTGTACTTGTCCGCGATGGACTGGATGGTTTCTTCACCCTCGGTGCGGTGCAATACGCCGTTTTCGGGCAAGATGGTCAGCACGTCGCCGATCTGCAGCCGGTTGACGTAAATGCCATCGTTGTTCCAGACCAGCGTATCTTCCGAGATGCCAAACCGCTCGGCGATGACTTTGAGCGTATCGCCGGGTTGAATGCTGTACTCGATCACGCCGGCCCGGCTGCGCGCCGGGGCGACGGTGAAGGCGTTCTGCATCCGGTAGAACGCGCCCATAGGCGGCGTGGTCTGGCCCGGCTTTTCGAGCAAAACGGCCAGCACGTCGGGCGGCACGCCCTGCTCATCGGCCACCACGGGCGCGGACACAACCGGCGCGGGCGTTTCCGTGGGTGGGACCGGCGTCACGGTGGGCAAATCCGCCGTTACACTGGGCGGCGCAGTGGGCGGCTGGCGCGTGGCGTTGGCGACCGCCGTCGGGGCCGGGACGCTGTCGGGCGATTGCAGGTACAGCACGCCGGCCACCACGGTGATGATCATCGCGCCGACGAGCATGAGCACGCCCCACGGCCCGCTCTTTCGCCGGGCGGGCGGCGCGGCGCGCTTCAGGCGCGGATTCGTTCTGGGCGGTGTGCGGACGCCGTGCGGGGGCGTCGGTGTGGGGCGCGGTGTGCCACGGGCGGGCGTGTCTTCCGGGTCAAAGAGCGGCTCTTCGATAGCCAGCGGGTCCTGATTTTCGTCGTCATGCATGGCGCTTCTGCCTGTCCTCGCGTCGATGATGGTTTGCTACCGGTAAAAGGATGCGTCCCCCCATGCATCGCGCGCGGAATGGTAGCGTGTTCTGCCGTCCAGGGCAAGCGCCTTCACCCAGCGCCTCGCTCTCCCGGCCCCTCGCTCCCAAGAGGCGAGAGGGGGGAACGCAGGCGTGGTGCGGGTTATTCACCCCTCGCCATGAGGGAGAAGGGCCGGGGAGCGAGGGCTACGCCGACATGGCCACCTGGCCCGGCTCGGCCAGCGGGGCGAGCGCCGCTTCCAGCACGTGCGCGCGCGCCGTCTGCAGCGGCAGGCGGACCGTCTGCGTGACGCCGCCCTCGCCCACCGCCAGGCTGAGCCAGATACACGCCTCGTCCTGCTCAAAGCGCACGTCCGCGATCTTGTCCAGCGGGAGATAGCGCGTGATGACGCCATACGTCGTGTGCCCGGCCACATCTTCTTCGACCAGCACGACTGCCCGGTCGGTCAGGGCAATGGCGCGGTTTGGCGCGAGATACGGGCGCAGACGGCTGTCTCCGCGTCGAAAGGCGGGCTGATAAAACGCGGCGCGCACCGGTTCATCCTTGAGCAGCGCATAACGCAGGTAATTGCGGAACTTGAGCGGCATATCCCCGACGATCTGCTCGGCGCGTGGATCGGGCGCGACGAGGGCCGGCTGTACGGTGAATGCGGCATCGCGCAGGGCCGCCATCTTGCGCCGCAGAAGGTGCTCGCCGACGGCGTTGAACTCGATCTTCAGCGTCTGAACCTGGCCGCCATCTGCCCACGCGAACTGCGCCCAGGCGTACAGCAGCACCGTGGCGATCTCCAGCGATGTGATGGACGCCAGCGGCATCACGTGCGTCGCCATGCGCCCCTGGCTGTCAACCGAGACGCACATCAGGTCGCGCTCCCCGAAGGCGAGGGTACGTTTGGGCGTGACGCGCCACATGAACGGCAGGTGCAAGAGCTTCATGGAGCGCATGACCGGGTACTCCTGCGGCGGGATGACGATCAGCCCGTCCAGACTCTGGCCTTGCATGTGCGCCCGAATGGCGGCGGCGGTTTCCCTGGGCAGCGTGTCGAGCGAGTCGACCTGAGTCAAGAAATAATGGACAGCCTTCGTCGCTTTCATCGTCGGGCTTCTCCTGCCGGTCGGGCGTCACGGCATCCGCGAAGGTTATCATTGAACAGCCGTCAGTATTTCACATCCGTCATTTATGGAGTATAATGAAAGTGCAAGGGCGCTTCAAGAGGCAACCCGGCCCAGTTTGGGCAGCGCGTCAGGACTGAACAGGCGTCAGGATTGAACAGGGGCGACGATGCGACAGGTGGTAGACCCGACCGGAAATCGTTTTGAGCGCCGCAAGCAGAGAACCCGCGCTTTGCTCCGGCAGGCTGCCATCGACATCATGCTGGAGCGCGGCTACGACGCCGTGACCGTGCAGGACATCGTCAACCGGGCCGACGTGGGCCGGGGCACGTTCTATATCCACTTCAAAGACAAAGAGGATCTTCTGTGGAGCGTCATTGACGAACAATTGAACGACCTGCACCGCCAGATTCAGCAGATTGCGCTGGACCGGCCCTTTGAAGAGCGCGTGTACTTCATCTGGCTGCTCAATTTCCAGTACGTGGCCGACAACCGCCGCCTGATCCACATGGCGCTCGGCCCGAAAGGGCACGGCCCGCTCGCCTACCGGGTCTATTTCCGCATGGCGGGCATGATGCTCACCGATCTGCCGTCGTTCGCGCCCAGGATGCCGTTCAAGCTGCCCTTCGAGTTCATGGCCAACTACCTGATCGGCGCACAGATGCAGATCACCGTCTGGTGGCTGGATCACATGGACGACTACTCGGCGCAGGACATCGCGCGTATGTTTTACCAGATGACGACGGGGCGCGCGCCGGATTTTTCAACATCGCTGTGAAGGCTCACAGCCTCGCTGTTCTGCGTCCGCTGAATTGGCGTCACCGGGGCGAATCCGGCGTGTCTGAATTCTGTCTTTACGCTGTCAAGATCGCTTTACTCGGATGAGAAAATCATGCTATACTGCGTGTAGATGAACCCATACATTCATCTGCTCATCACAACGCCGGGGAGCTGGCACATGAGCGGCAAACCAGCCACGATCCGGTGCACATACTGAGCGTCGCGGTCGGGAAGCATGGGCGGCCCGTCCGCACTCCCCACTAGATACACGGGGAGATACAGCCCGCGAGTTCGGGCACAACGTCAGCAGGGCGACCACTGTGTCGCCCTGCGCTGTTTTTCCTGCCGAATGGCTTTTTTACGTCGCTGCGCTGCCTCGGTTACTTCTTCGCCTTCTCGTACAGCTCCACCATCACGCCATACGCGCTCTTGGGATGGATGAAGCAGTACTTCGTGCCCTCTTCATTCACCTTTGGCGTGTCGTTGAGCAGCATGACTTTGTGCTCTTTCAAGCGCTGCATCGTGGCGACGATATCGTCCACCTCAACGCACAGATGGTGCATACCCGGCCCGTGCTTGGCGAGGAACTTCGCGACGCCGCTCGTCTCGTTGATGGGCGAGATCAGCTCGATGTCGCTGTCCCCGGCGGGCATGAACGCCAGATCGACCTCTTCGCGCTCGTTGCGTTCGGCGTGCCGGACCTGCAGGCCCAGCGCGTCGCGCCAGAAGCTCAGCGCGCTATCGACATCGTTCACCACAATGGCAAGATGGTTCAGTTTGACCATGTGCTCGTTGCTCCGTGCAGTCATCATTCCGTCAAGCCGCCCGATTGTAACAGGGCAATCGCTTCAAAACATCCTCACCCCCAGCCCCTCTCCATGTCCGCCACCCCAAACCACCCATTGAACGCAAGCGTTCAATGGGGACTCGGTTGGGGACCCGGCGGCATGGAGAGGGGAGATCGGCGGTGCGGCTGGCGGGCTGTTTCCCCTCTCCACGCGGTACTCCGCGTGGAGAGGGGGCAGGGGGTGAGGCGTTTTCCTGCTGCTTGCCTCGGTCCACACTTATGAAACGATTACCCTGCCGATTGTAACCTGTCTGGTCGCCATGATATACTTCTTGCCCAGATTGATATGCCAGATCGGCACACACAAACCAGGGACGACATGGCCAAAGGGCAACGTGCGCTGCTTCCCCCCGAAGACGAAAAACAGCTGAGAGAAATCGCTGAAAACGGCCCCGAACCGGTCCGCCAGCGCGCCAGGGCGATTCTGGCCTGGCACGACGGCGAGAATGTGAACGACACCGCCCGCAAGACGCGCCTGAGCGTGAACCAGGTACAGTACCTCTGGCGCGCGTACCGCACCAAGGGCCTTGACCTGTTTCTGGCTGATGCCGAAGCGACGCCCACACGCGGCTCACGGCGCACCCAGGAACAGAAAGCCGTGGCCGTCGAGCCGCCGCCGCCCGCCGAGCCGGGAGCGACGCTCGAAGCGCTGTGCAAGGCCAACCGGGTGGATATGGTGCACGCGCGCAAGGTGGCCGACCTCGCGCTGCACATCTTCGACGCCACGAGCAACATCCACCGCCTGCCGCAGAGCCTGCGCCCGCTCATGGAAGCGGCGGGCATCGTGCACAATATCGGCCTCGAAGCGGACCCGGATAACCACCATACGCGCGGGCGCGACATCCTGCTCGCCGGGCCGATTCGTGGCTTCACCGACGACGAGCGGCACATCCTCGCGGCGACCACGGCCTTTCACCGCAAGCGCGTCCGGCCTGAGTCGGAGCCGGCCTACCAGGCGCTGCCGCCGGAATTGCAGCGCGACGTCTTGAAGCTCGCCGCCATTTTGCGCATCGCCGACGGGCTGGACTATTCCAACCAGGGCCTTACCGACATCGTCCAGATTCAGGCCGAGCCGGAAGAGCTGGTCATCGCGGTGAGTGGCTCGAATCCCGGCCCGGACATCCAGCAGGCGCAGAAGAAATCCGACCTGTGGGCGAAGGTTTTTGGCGGGCGCGTGCGTATTCTTGAAGCCTTGCCCGAAACGCCCGCCATGACGGCAGGGACGGCAGAGCCAGCCGGGACCGCCGAGCCGCTCTCGCCGCTGCGCCTGATCACATCCCGCGCGCCGGTCGTCCAGCCCGCCATGAGCGTCACCCGCGCCGCGCAGTCGTTCGCTTTGCACATCCTGGACCGCCTCACGTCGTTCCTGCGGCTGGCGCAAGGCGGCGACGCCAGCCTGGCCCGCTCGCTGGCGCGCGACGCCGGGCGGCTGGTTGAGGTCGTCGCCCTGGTCGATCCCAAGCTGAAGGCGAAAGAGCTGAAATGGCTCGCCGAGACGCTGAACACGGCGTACATCGCCACAGCGCTGGCCGAGCGCGCGCTGGCCGTCGCGGAAGAAACCGGCGAGAGCGCCCTGAACTCGCGCGTATTGGCCTGGGAAGCCGAAGCGCGCGACCTGATGAAGTCCTTTGACGCGGACCGCTTCTCCCGGTTGGCCGCCGACTTGCGCCGCGAATTGTCCGCAGACGTGTCCGGCCCGGAGCAATCCGTCGCCTATCACGCCGGGGCAATTCTGTGGGGCCAGCTTGCCACACTGCGCGCGGTGATGGAGCATGGCGAAAGCGTCGATGATGCGCTGCACGCCGCACAACGTCTGCAAGACACGCTGATCGCCTTCCGCAGCTTGCTCGGCCCGGAAGTGGCGCAGGTGTTGGACATCCTCTCGCCGCTGGAAAGCTACCTGTCGGCCATTTACACGACGCAGGCCGTGCTGACGCGCCTGGAAAGCGCCGCCAAGCCTGCGCGCAAGGGCCGCAAAGCCGCGGCGGCTGCCGACGAGGCGCTGGTCCGGATGCGGCAGGCGCAGCAAGAGGCGCTGGAACACCTTGCCGACGAGCTGCCCGGCGTATGGTCCGGCGTGAACAGCGCGGTTTTTCGGCGCGCCTTTGCGCTGGCCGTCGCCGCGCCGTGATCCGGCCCATTGCGCCAGCAGGGAGCAGCACACCATCATGTTCAACCGTTATGGCCCTTCGCGGGACCCGCAGCGCAAACAAACGCTCGACTTCCGCTACCAGCTGACCCACGACGTGCTTCAGGCGCTGCACCGGGGCGAATGCGTGGCCGTCGTGGGCGTGGGCAGTTCGGGCAAGTCGCGCCTGCTGCTGCATGTCACGCGCCCGGAGACGGTCGAGTACCACCTGGGCGACGGGGCGTACAATCATTTCTTCGTGCTGGTCCCCTGCAACGCCTGGATGGGCGATGAGCTATGGGCGGCCTACGAGGGCATCACGCGCAACCTGACCGAGTACCTGGAAAATACGAACAATCCCGGCCTTCAGGCGGTACGGCGCGATCTGGACGGCATGTACGAAGCCGTCACGCGCGAGAAAGACCTCGCCCTCAAGCACCTGATGACCGGCCTCGGTTACCTGCTCGGCAATGCGCGGCTCAAACTGACGCTGTGCTTTGACGAGTTCGACTACGTATTCGAGAAGTTCGAGCCGGCGCTGTTCCGCAACCTGCGCGCCATCCGCAACCAGCACAAGTACCAGCTCACTTACCTCGTCGCGACGCGGCGGCAGATGCCCTACCAGCGCCCGCGCGAGACGTGGCCGGATGTCGAAGAGTTCTTCGAGCTGTTCAGCGACCACACGTACGCCATCGGACCACTCGACGACAAAGACGCGGGCGAGATGCTGCTCGATCTGGAGCGCCGCTACGAGTACGCGCTGAACAAAAACGTGCGGGCGATGGTCGTCAGCGTCACGGGTGGGCATCCGGGGCTGATCGGCGTCGCGTTTCGCCACCTGGAAGGCGCGCGCCAGTCGCAAGCGCCCGCGCACGAAGGGCAACTCCTGCGCGCGCTGGCCGCCGAACCGGCCATGGGCAGCGAATGCCGCAAAATCTGGGAAACGCTGCTGCCCGAAGAACAGGCGGCATTGCGCCGTCTGGCCGTGCACGGGCGTCCGGGCCGCGACGATGGGGATACGCTCGTCGCGCTCAAGGCCAAAGGGTTAATTCACGATTCGGCGCGTGGCGCGCTGGCGTTTTTCAGCCCGATCTTCCAGGAATTTGCCCGGCATGCGCCGGACGAGTAGCAGGATTTTGCAGTCAGGCCGAGGATACCCACCCCAACGAGGCCCACGATGATCCACACCCTGTTCCAACCACTTGACGAGGTTCAGACCCTCTACCAGACCCTGCTGGCCGGGGCGCATGGTCCATTGACGCAGGCGCAGCGGACCAGCATCGAGACGGCGACAGGCTGCGCCGGCCAGCTTCGTGATCTGGTCACGTCGATGCCGGACGCACCCAAGCTGCGGATGCGCACGCTGGTCATCGCCATCTACAGCGGCGCGGAGATGCTCATCCGTGGCGCGGGCGGGCCGCTCAATGCGCCGCAGCTTGAGGAAGCCAAACGCATCCGCGATCTGGCCACCACGCTGCGCAAGATCGTGGACGGCGCAGGCAACGCGAAGTCAGATTAGCCCTCAATCCGCAGCGTGATGGCGTGGATGGCGTTCGTGCCGTCGGGAAAGGGCGCGCCGAAGATGCCCGACGGCAACCGCTCCTGCCGGTATCCCGTCGAATCCGTCGCGCGCACCGCGATCCGGTACACGCCCGGCGCAGGCGGATTCCAATCGTAGACCCACCACGTCCAGGCCAGCGGCGACGGCGGCTTGATCAGCGTGGCGGGCGTCCACTCCGCGTTACGATCCCCGCCCGTCGTGCTCACCTCAACCTTTTCGATGTCCCGCTCCCCGGCAAAGGCCAGCCCGGTGATGCGCACCGGGTGGGCGAACGGCGCGATCTGGTTTGGCCCACGCAGCGCCGAGGTGGTGTGCACCCGCGCGATGTTCGACCAGCCCCTATGCTCCTGCTCCCAGTAGCCGAGCCGGTCTTCCCGCGCCAGGGTGATGCCCGTGATCCACTTGGGCATCTTCTGGCCGTACAGGCCGGGGATGAGCAACCGCAGCGGGTGGCCGTGCTCCGGCGTGAGCGGCTCGCCGTTCGCCGCATAAACCAGCAGCGTACCGGGTTGCATCAGCGCTCGCCGCGCCACGGACGTGGTATAGCCGTCCACGGCGTCGAACCAGGCGAACGCCGCCGCCGGGTTGACGCCGGCCTCTTCCAGGATGGGCAGCAGCGGCGTCCCGGTCCAGTTCAGGTTGCCGATCAGGTTGCCGCCCACCGGGTTGCTGATGCATTGGAGCGTGCGCATCTGGGTGACGGCGGGGCGGCGCTGGATGTCGTCCAGGGTCAGGGCGAGCGGCGTGCGCACCAGGCCGTCAAGGCGCAGCGTCCAGCGCGCCGGGTCGAGGTCTTCTTCGGCGGGTGTGCTACGGTAGCTTGTGACGTACAAGCGCCGCTGCTCGGTGATGGGCACAGAGGCGGGGAGCGGTTCGGGTGTGCGGATGGTGGGCGTGGACGCAAACGTCGCCGTGGGTAGAAGCGGATCGCCGCTACCAGGGACGTAAACAGTAGGGATGATCACGCCATCGCGCGGGCGGCAGGCCGCCAGCATCATCCCCAGAGCGATCAGAAATTCCCGGCGCGACCAGCGCCGCGGCGGCGGCATCACTCGCCGGGGCGCGCCGTCAGTTCAGGCGGCGCAAAACGGCCAGCACCTTGCCCTGGACCTGGACCTTGTCCTTATCGACGTAGATCGGGTCCATGGTCGGGTTGGCCGGCTGCAAGCGGATGCGCGCGCCCTCGTCATAAAAGTGCTTGAGCGTCGTCTCGCCGCGCTCGGTCAGCCACACGGCGACCATCTCGCCATTGCGGGCCGTCTCCTGGTGGCGCAGGATGATCGTGTCGCCGTCGTTGATCATGGCGTCGATCATCGAATAGCCGTTCACGGTCAGCGCATAGACCTGCGACGGGTCGGCGCTGCCGATCAGCTCACGCGGGACGCTCGTCATCGAGTCCTCGTCGTTGAACGTGTCGAGCGTGGGCACGGGCGCGCCGGCGACGATGTGGCCGAGCAAGGGGACGCGCATCAGCGTGCGCTCTTCGAGCTTGATGCCCTTCTCTTCCAGGTTGGAATTGAGCCGGATGCCGCGCGACACGTCCTTGGAACGGGTGATGAAGCCACCCTCAACCAGCTTGTTCAGGTTGTAATTCACCACGGACGTCGAGGTGATGCCAACCGCGCTGCCGATGTCGCGGATGGTGGGCGGGTAGCCGCGCCGCTGTAGCCAGTCCTGTATCACGCGCAGGATGGCGCGCTGCTTCTCTGAAAGGGCCTCATAATCCATTTGGTTTTCTCCATCGATCGGTGCGACCATACGTTCGACTTTTGTTGCGATTATAGGCCGAACACTTGTCCTGAGTCAAGGTACATCTAGGCCCAAATCTTTCTCACCTGGCCACATATGGGTATACTGCACGGCAAAGGATGGTCCGCGGACGGCGTGTTTAACCCGTGTACAGGCGGTTCGCGGCCTGCGCATGCCATTTGAACCGGAGAAAAATACGCGATGTCAGCAAGAATCACCTGGTACGGCCACAGCGCTTTTCAAGTAGATACCGACGGCGTCACGCTGCTCATCGACCCGTTCATCTCGCACAATCCGCTGGCTCAGGTCCACGCCGACGACCTGCGCGCCGACTTCATCCTGCTCACCCACGCACACGGCGATCACCTGGGCGACACTGTGCCGATTGCCAAACGCACCGGCGCGATGGTCATCGGCAGCGCCGAGGTCGAGGGCTGGATGAACAAACACGGCGTCCAGAACACGCATGGTCAGAATACGGGCGGCGCGTACGGCTTTCCCTTCGGCATCGTCAAGTTCGTCAAGGCCGAGCACAGTTCGTCCTTCCCGGATGGCGCGTATGCGGGGCAGGCGAACGGCATCGTGCTCACGCTGAAGGGCAAACGCCTGTACTTCGCCGGGGATACGGCCCTGTTCTCGGACATGCGCCTGATCGGCGACATGCGCATCGATCTGGCCGTGCTGCCCATCGGGGACAACTACACGATGGGCATCGATGACTCCCTGCACGCCATCCGCCTGATCCGCCCGCAGTCCGTCTTCCCGTGCCACTACAACACCTTCCCCGTCATCCAGGCGGACGTGGCGAACTGGGCGCGCCGCGTCAACGCCGAAACCGAGGCGAAGGCCATCGTGCTCGATCCGGGATCGTCATTCGTGGTCGAATGAGCTTTGCGGGAGATTAGGGTGTGTCGGAAACCTCACCCCCGGCCCCTCTCACTCACGATGGATTTGAGAATCGGACAAGAATCAGCATTGCGGGCGCGTCGCGACGCGCCCCTACACATTGCGGCGTCGTAGGGGCGGCTCGCGAGCCGCCCGGAAACCTGGTTCACCCCAATTATTCCCATGAGAGAGGATCGAGGGAGTGAGGGCCTACTACCACTCCAGATAAGCGATCAACAACGCCAGCGCTGCATCGGTTGAGGCGCGTTTGTTCTGGCTGCGATTTCCCTGCCAGCGGCGCTCGATGACCTGTACGCCGCCGTCGGGCGTGGCGAGGCCCAGGTACGTCAGCCCGACCGGCTTTT
>JADZBY010000021.1 GCA_020851855.1 Anaerolineae bacterium | reverse complement strand
GCGCTGAGCACGCCCTGTTCGAGCAATATCTGGTGCGTGGCGTCCATCTTGGCGGGAAGGATCATGCCCGGCCTGCTTCCGATGGGGTCAATCAGCGGGACGGAAGCCAGCATGGCCGGTTCCTGCAATGCCACGTAGTCCGGCGTCAGATAGCTCGCGTAGGTGTCCACGACATACTGCGCCGCTTCTTGCGGGTTGTCCACCGCGTACTGAAGCCCTTTGACCACGGCCTTCACGAATCCAGAGACGACCTGGGGCTGGTCGCGGATCACCGCTTCGCTGGCGAAGATGAGGTTTGTGTAGAAGTCGATGCCATAGTCGCTCAGAAGCAGGATGGTCGTCTCCGGGTCGTGCTTTCGGGCATTGACGCCATCGTCCGTGATGAAGCTCAGCAGCACGTCCACCTCGTGATCGAGAAGCGGCTGGGTGGTGAAGTTCGTGCGGGGGATCTCGATCACCTGCCCGTGCGAGATGCCCTGCGACATCAGGAAGGCGTCGTAGGCAAAGCCCAACGATGTGCCCGGCTCCGTCGCGATGCGCTTGCCGATCAGGTCGTGTGGGTGGATGACGCGCTGCGCTCCCAGGGCGATGAGCGCGACCGGGCTGCGCTGGTAAATAGAGGCCACGGCGACGATAGATGCGCCCGCCGCGCGCCGTGTCAGGATCACATCTGCGCCGGTGACGCCGAACGACGCCGCCCCGCTCGTCACGGCGTCTACCGGGTCAATGTAATTCCCATCTGAATCGTAACCGCCGTTCACAAGCTCGACGTGCAAGCCTTGTTCGGCGAAAAAGCCCTGTTTATCGGCCATGTACAGGCCGGCAAACTCAAGCGTATGCACCCACGAGAGCTGAACGCGCAGCGCCGTTCGCTGCCCCTGATCAAGATCGACACCCCCTGCCATGCAGGACGTAACCAATACGCTTATAATCACTGCGGCAATGAGAAGGGCGTGAGCTTGATCCCGTTTCATGGCGTTATCCTGGGGTGAAGACCGTTTCTTTACGCGCGTGAGGGAGTAACAGTAACACCGACCCCGGCCTGGGCGCGAGGCCTTGTGGCCGGGTAGGCCTTGCCGCGACCGTCCGCCATATGGTCCCTGGCGGCGGACCGACAGCCCCTTACAGCGATTGTCCCTCAGTTTCTTGTGCGGGAGTGCAGCGCGTGGGGCAAGATTCATGAATTATTCAGGAAACCTCAACAGAACGGCCCAAAGCCGCCCGTCCCAAACCCCGAATGAACCGCTTACATGCCGGCAACCGGCCCATGCACGCCGGCCAGCCGCTCTTGACAGAATTTCCACGAAGGCTCGACACCCGTTGGGCGCAATTCTCTTTATACTGGCATATAGAGGCGCGGCGAGCTGCGGCCAAACTCGCGCTGGCCTCGCTTGTGGACGTTGCCAGGCGCTCGCGCATGGTTCGGGCAGGCCGACCGTCATCCTGCTGCGTAAGCAACTGCCTGGCGCGTTTCAAGAGTGGCTTCACCGTCACCGCACCATTGCCGTACAGGAGGCTACCATGCCGGGCGCAATCTTCTGCCACGACGCCGATGTGCCGACGCTGGTCAAGCAGATCGGCCAACTCCCCCGCTCCGATGGCGACACCGTTTTGCTGCTCATCGCGGAGCACTCCGCCTTCGACGTTCCGGCGCTTCTCGCGGCGCTCCGGGCGGAAAACATCCCGGTCGCGGGCGGCGTCTTTCCCGGCGTCATCTATGGCGAAAGCCGCTATGAGAAGGGCCTGGTGGCCGATGTGCTGCCCATCTATGCCCAGACGAGCCGCATCACCGGCCTCAACGCCACATCCTTCGACCTGACCGGGCTGCCAGAGCCGCCCGATCGCCAGTGCTTGACCGCGCTCGTGCTGGTCGACGGCCTGACGAAGCACGTCGCTTTGTTCCTGGACCATCTCTTCCGGCGTCTGGCCAACCGCGTGCGCTACGTGGGCGGCGGCGCAGGCTCACTGAGTTTTCAACAGAAGCCGTGCGTATTCGACAGCGACGGTATGTACCAGGACGCCGCCCTGGTGCTGTGGCTGAAGACGAAGATGGCCCTGGGCGTGCGGCATGGCTGGCAGACCCTACGCGGCCCATTCATTGCCACACAGACGGAAGGGACCGTCGTTCAGCAGTTGTCTGGCCAGCCGGCGTTCAAGGTGTACAGCGAGATCATCAAGAACCGAACCGGGCGAACGCTGACCAGGGAGAACTTCTTCGAAATCGCCAAGGGCTATCCGCTCGGCATCTTCCACGCGCGCATGGATCACATCGTGCGCGACCCCATCGCCTTCACGGAAGACGGGTCGTTGGTGTGTGTGGGCGAAGTGCCCAAGCACGCGCTCACCTACATTTTGCAGGGGAACCGGCAGAAGCTGGTGGAACACGCCCACCTGGCCACAAACGAAGCCACGCGGAGCGCCCAGCCCGATCAGCACAATCTGATCATTGACTGCATCTCGCGCGTGCTGTACCTGGAAGATGACTTCGGCAAGGAGCTGAGCGCGGTGCGCGACGCCCTGCCCGAAGGGGCCGCCACGCCATTTGGTGTGCTTTCGCTCGGTGAGATCGCGACGTATAAGACCGGGCGCGTCGAGTTCTTCAACAAGACGTTCGTCCTGGGGTCGCTACAGGCAGTCTCGTAACAGACGATCCGGTAAGTGGTAAGGAGACAATCTAACATGCCGATCCATGTCGAATGGGACGACGATGAGCAGACCACGCTGCGTATGGCAGCCATCGGAGTCTGGACATGGCAGGATTACGGAGAGGCGCTGCAACAAGCGCACAGCCTGATGGACGGCGCTTCCCGCGAGATGATCCACCTGATCATCGATATGCACCAGAGTCCCCTGCTGCCCAGCAACGTGCTGAGCCACCTGTCCGGGCTGCCGAGCACGAGGCATGCCAAGTCGGGCATGAAAGTGGTCGTGGGTGTGAACGCTTTTGCCAAGGCGCTCTTCGCGGCCATGAAGCGGATTAACCCACAAGGGATGCGCAGCGTGCAGTTTGCCTCTACGCTTGACGAGGCGCGGACGCTTCTGCGCAGCCAACAGCCTACTGCTCCCAAGAGCAACCCGGACGATTCGCCGTCCGGTTCGGGAAAGGCAGGAGTCCGCTAAATGCCAGCTCGCCGCCTGCCCGTGCTTCCTTCCGCCACCCCGAACGATGAGGACCGGGCGATCACGCCGGCTCCGCCGTCCCGGTGGGTTGTGCAGCCGCGAGCGAAGGATGCGGCTCCGCAGGAAAACGATGCCTCGGTGGAGACGCTCAGCCCGACGGCGCGCATCGAGTGGCTGTGTGACCGGCGCATCGTGTGCTACTGGGCATCCGGCGCGGCCCGCGAAACATACCGGCTGCTTTTCGACCGCGCAGAGGATATCGCACGGGCATGGCCGGACGGCGCACCGTATCTCTTGATAATCGACTTTCTCACCGGCGAGGCCGGGGTCACGCCCTACGCCAAAGAGCGTGGCCGCACGCTGAACAAGCTCCGCCCCGACCTGCCGACCATGATGTCAATGCTCATGCCGCGCTCGGTCGTCGCGTCTTTCGCTCAGCTTGCCATGCGGGCCTTCCAGAATCCGGTGCGCGCCATCGCCATCCACCACTCGCGCGAGGATGGCGTCGAATGGCTGAGGAAAATGGCGCATCTGGAATAGTGGGCACGTCGAATTTCCGTCAGAAGCGCCGGTGAGGCAGTGGGATGATCATGGAAGCGCCTTCATCGCCGTCGAGTTCTTGGGGTAGGCCGTCCCTGCCCACGCGTGCGCCTCGATGTCGCATCGCCGCCGGGCCGCAGAACGCCGAGACGCACGCCGGGCAGCAAGATTCACGGGCGAATGCAGCGGCAGAGCGCGCTTCGGCGGCGGTTGTCTCGCGCCGCGTGCTTCTCGTTGAGGACGAGGGAGTCGTCGCCCTGGACCTCACGTTCACGTTGCGCCAGATGGGCCATGTCGTCGCCGCGCATGCCGCATCCGGAGCCGAGGCGGTACAATATGCGTCGGATGTGCGTCCCGATCTCGTGCTGATGGACATCCGCCTTAACGGCCCCATGGACGGCATCGAAGCCGCCCAGCGCATTCGCGCCCAGCATGGCGAGCTTCCCGTGGTCTTCCTGACGGCCTTTGGCGACGAAGGCACGCGGCGGCGCGCACAGGCAATCGGTTGTGCGGCGTTTCTTTCCAAGCCGATCTCAATACATGGACTTAGAGATGCCATTAGCAGGCTCTTCGAAAAGAGTGGCGGTACACCCTGAAAGGGACGAGGGGGCAATCACTGCCCATTTACGTGTTCCATTGCGCTCCCAACGCATCTCCCGCGCACGGCGACTATGGGATGTGCTGACTAAACCGGTCGCCAGCGTCACCGACCACGAGGAACGCCTCAAGTCCCGCTGGATGGCCGCCATGTTCGTGGCCCTGGTGCCGCTTGGTCTGCTCATCGCCTCGATTCCCGCATTGCTCGACCACAACCCACCCTGGGAAGACCCACAGGTGCGCGGCGTCCTCGCCTTGTCGGCCTTCTTGTCCTTCTGCTACGCGCTGAGCCGGCGTGGTTACTACCGAGCTTCGGCGCTGAGCGCACTCGTGGTCGCTACCATTGCCATTCTGAGTATCTCGCTGATCGACAATGATCCCGGCAACGTGGTCAGCGATGCCAGTTACCTGGTCGCGACGGTGCTATTTAGCAGCATCATGCTCAGCCAACGCCATACGGCGGTGATCCTGGTCCTGAGTGTGATAGCCCTGCTGGCTCAGCCCTTGATCAGCCCCCAGGTCAGCATGGAAGGCATCCTGAAAGGGCCGATGAGCCTCTTGCTCACGACGTATGGCCTGATCGTGTTTGGAATCTACCTGCGCGACGCCGTGGAGAAGCACCACG
>JADZBY010000020.1 GCA_020851855.1 Anaerolineae bacterium | reverse complement strand
TCGCTGCTGATGTCCAGCACGGCTTCGACGCGCGTCGAGCTGGCGATCTCTCGCGCGTAGCCCAGCAATTCCTGCACGGTGCGGAACATCATCACCTCGAGATGCGGCTCCAGGCGGCGGCGCTCTTCGCCCGTGATATTGATGCGCGTCTCGATGCCGCTCTTGTCCGCGAAAACATCCACGTAGCGGCGCAGCGTGGGGGCCAGGCCCAGGTCATCAAGCATCATGGGCCGCAATTCGAAGATAAAATCGCGCACTTTCTGGAAGGTGTTGCTCGCGGCGGATTTGAGGTTGTCCAACTCCTCGCCCGCGCGGTCGGGGTTACGGTCAAAGAGACGGCGGCAAATCTCGGCTTGCAGGATGAAATTGGTCAGGGATTGCGCCGGGCCGTCGTGCATCTGCCGGGCCAGACGTTGGCGCTCGGATTCCTGGGACTGTACGACGCGCACGATGGTGGCGTTGGACAGCCCGCCGCCCTGCCCGCTGTCCTGTGCGACGGGCAGCGGTTGGTACGCGCCTGCCGGGACCGCGGCCAGCATCCGAAGCTGGTTTTCGAGCAGGTGGCCAAAATGCTCAAGCTGGCTGCGGTCCTGGTTGAACTTCTCCAGCTGGCTCTGCACCGTGAGCAACCGGGCGCGCGTATCAAGCGCCGCCGTGTAGGCCATCTTGATGTCGTTGCGCGGCACAGAGTCGAAGTTGGCCTCGATTCGGCTCAGGGCCGCGGTCACATCGACGCTGCGCTGCTGTAATTTGCGCACTTCGGCCTGGCTCTGGTCGATCAGCGAGCCAAGCTCTTTGATACGCTTCTGAATCTGCTCGTACTCATTGTGAACCTGCTGAATCAACGCTTCTTTCGGATTGGTCGGGGTTCCCGTGGTCATGGTGAAACAGCTCCTGAACCAGTACAGCGTGCCGGGTATCCCGGAAGATGAGGCGGCGGGCTGAGGGCCTCAGCGGTTGCCGCTGGTGTGATCGCGATCGGTGTGTCCCGTGTGCCCGTTATTCCCGCTGTCCCCACTGCCTGCACCGTTTTCACCGCTGGTGCGGTCGGCGGCGCTTCCGGCGACGCGGTCGCCTGCGCGTACCCAGCCGCGCTGAATAGCAAACAGGGCGGCCTGTGTGCGCCCTTCCAGATTGAGCTTGCCCAGAATCGATGTCACGTGGTTGCGCACGGTCTGATAGCTGATGCCCAGTTCCTGCGCGATCTCTTTGTTGCTCAGGCCGCGCGTTACGGCCCGCAACACCTGCATCTCGCGTGAGCTGAGTCCGCCGGGGCTAAGGGCATCGGGCCGGGAAAGCTCCCCAGCCGGCCCCAGCGCCGCCCGGCCATGCTGCGCTATCCAGGCGTGGACATCGTGTTCATTGTACACCTTTCCGCCAACGACATAGCTGCCCTGCGCCACCCAGCGGATGATCTGGAACAGCGCTTCCGGCTGGATGTCTTTCGGGCAATACGCCGACGCGCCCGCCTGCATGGCGTAGTATTCCTGGGTCGGATCGTCGTAGGCGGTCAACAGGACGATGGCGCTATCCAACTGGGCGTTACGAAGGTGCTGGGCCACTTGCAGCCCATTCAGATCGGGCAGGTTGATGTCCAAAAGGATCACGTCGGGGGCGTAGTGCGGCGCGCAGGCGATGCCTTCCTGGCCAGTGCCGGCCTCGGCCATGACCTCGAAGTCGCCTTCCAGTTCGAGGAGCTTACGCAATCCCTGGCGCAGGATGGGATGATCGTCGATGATGAGGATCGTGATCTTCCCCCCCGGATCGTGCCGATCTTTCATCGCCGCGCCGCTTCCCAACTGCCGCATCGTTGCCCAGGGTAGCCCGCCTGAAGTGCAGCGACGCTACTATAACGAAGGACCAGACGCCCTGCAAGGTTTCCGGGCGGCGATGGCGCACCGCTGGCCGAAATACGGGGAAGCGCCGGTCGGGATGCGGGCGGCTCGCGAGCCGCCCCTACAGCGGTGGCGTGTGTAGGGGCGCGTCGTGACGCGCCAATGCAACCTGTGCAATGCCATGCGGGCGGCTGGCGAGCCGCCCCTACAGCGGCGTGTGTAGGGGCGCGTCGTGACGCGCCCGTTCCAGGGCCATCGCGTCAAACGCCCTCACCCCCGGCCCCTCTCCACGACTGCCACCCCAGAGGGGACCCCGGCAGCGTAGAGAGGGGAGTCTGCCGGTTCTGCTGGTGCGCCGTTCACCCTCTCTACTCGGTCCGCCGCGTGGCGAGGGGTCAGGGGTGAGGCTCGCGCGGCGCGCCGATGACGTTGCGCAGGACGCCCAGCCGCTCGATCTCCAACTCGACCACGTCGCCAGGCTCCAGCCAGCCGCCGACATGCTCCGGGCCAAGCTCCAGGATGCAGCCTGTGCCCACCGTGCCGGAGCCGATCACATCGCCCGGCAGCAGCGTACAATCTTCGCTGGCCCGCGCGATGAGGTCGCCAAAGCTCCAGTGCATGTCCTTCCAGTTCCCGCGCGAGAGGACGACGCCGTTGCGCCGCGCCGCCATGACCAGATCGTAGCCCTTCCCGGCCCGCTTGTCGGCCAGTTCGTCGGGGGTGACCAGGAACGGGCCAAGCGACGTGGCAAAATCCTTCCCTTTGGCCGGACCCAGCCCGATGGCCATTTCGCGGCGCTGGATGTCGCGCGCGGACCAGTCGTTCATGATCGTGTACCCGGCGATGTACGCCTCGGCGTCGGCGGCGGGGATGTCGCGCCCGGCCTTGCCGATGACCGCCGCGACTTCCAGCTCGTAGTCCAATTCCTGGGTGCGGCGTGGGTGGGGCACGCGCTCTTCCGCGCCGATGACCGCCTGCGCGTTCGAGAAATAAAACGCCGGGAAGTCGTACCACTCCGCGATCATGCCCAGTCCACGCCGCGCCCGCGCGTTGCGCACGTGGGCCTCGAAGGCGTAGAAGTCGCGCAGTTGCGTCACGGGCGGCGGGCTGGCCGTCAGAAGCACGTCGTTCAGGCGAAGGATGACGCGGTTATCGACGGCGGCGGGTGGGAGTCGCTCGCGCAGGCGCGGGTCTTCCACGACGGCGCTATCGAACATGATCCACTTCAACTGGGCGCGCGGCCCGCCGAACTCGTCCGGCAGGCCAAAGGCGCGCTGCACGTCGATCACACACTCGCCGTTGACCACGCCCAGCGCGGGCTGTACCCGGTCGCCGTCGGTGCGGTAAAAAAAGACAAATCGCATCGTCGCACTCTACCCCTTCGGTACAGTCCCTCAGCGCACACGGGCGCGCTCGCCCGTCCGGCGGCCATCGTGCGCCGTCGGCCCCGGCAGCAGATACACCGTGATCTCGCTCCGGTTGTGGAACAACTGGCGCGCCCCGGCCACAACATACCGCTCCCGCAGGATGCGCAGCGCCGCGTCGAGCACGTCCAACCGGCCCTGCTCCGGCAGCTTGAGCGTCATCACGGCAAAGCCGCCAGGGCGCAGCCAGTCCGCAAAACGGAGCATCAGGCGGCTCGAATCGCGGGCGTCCATGCGCATGTCGTTGGCGATCACGTCGAACGGCTCCGGCTCGCCGTGCAGAAACGTCTCGGCGGACATGCGCTTGTGCCGGATGCCGGTGTCGTGGCGCAGGCGCGGGTCCAGTTCTGCCGGGTCCACGGCGGTCACGTACATGCCCGCCGCACGCAGGATGCGCGTCCAGCCGCCCGGCGCTGCGCCCAGGTCGAGGGCCAGCCCACGCGGCACGAGGTGCAGGCGAAAGGTATCCAGCGCTTCGAGCAGCTTGAACTCCGAGCGGCTGACCTGCTGCGGCTCGCGGGCGAAGCGCCTCATGCCGCCCGTCCAGGCCGAGAGGTTGTCTTCCACCGCCGAAACGCCCAGGTAACCGCGCATCTGCCCGTCCACGCTGGCCACCGTCACCGAGATGACCTGCTCCGGCTCACGCACGTCAAGATCAGCGCCGGTCCGGCCAGCGACCGCCTCGGAAATCGCCGTGTTCAGGTCATAGGGGCGATAGGGCAGGTGTTCCGGCAAGACGCGCGCCTGGACCGAGAAGCTCTGCGCGGCGTCGATCAGCGGCGCAAGCTGGGCCGTCACCGCGTCGCGCAGCCGGGCCACGTCGTCGGCGTCGCCGTGCAGCGCTTCGACGAGGTCCACCGGCGCGATGTGGCGGGCAAAGATGGGCGGCGCGTCCCGCCAGACCGCTGCCAGCGCCGCGAACGGGTTCTGGGCCGACTCGCTGCCTTCGCCCGGCGCGATCAGCAGCACGCCCGGCTCAAGCTCGGCGGCCAGCCGCGCGCCGGGCAACGCCTGACGCGCCTCGCGCAGCGCCAGATCGTCGGATTCCGGGTTACAGGTCAGGATGATCAGGCGGCTCTCGCTCATGCGTGCTCCCGAAGGGTGAGGATCAGGTCGGCGGCGCGCTCCGGACCACCCAGCGCGGCCAACTCGGCGGCGAGCGCCCGCGCATTGTCCCGCACGCGCTCGTCTTCTGTCACGGCGCGGATGGCCGGTCCAAGCTGGCCTTGCCGCACATCGTGCGCGCTCAGGTTCAGCCCGACTTTCGCCTGGGCTACGCGGCGCGCCTGTCCGCGCTGGTCGGCGGCGTGTGGCACGACGACCTGCGGCACGCCCTGGATGGCGGCGCGGTGCGTAGTGCCCATCCCGCCATGATGCACGAGCGCCGACAGGCGCGGGAAGACGTGATCGTAATCGACCCAGGGCAGAAGGCGCGTTCCTGCCGGCAGCGCCGCGACGAGCTTCGCCTTCTCGTCGGGCGGGATCGGGTTCGGGCCGAGCAC
>JADZBY010000019.1 GCA_020851855.1 Anaerolineae bacterium | reverse complement strand
GCGAGCTTGAGCTTGAAGAAGCCGTGCCGCTTATCGCGCCGCTCTTGACCGAAGGCGACCGGCAGATGATGGAAACGGCGGTCTGGGCGCTGGGCGAGATCGGCGGGGCGGAAGCGCGGCGGCTGTTGTCCAGCATGTTGCGGTATGCCGAAGACACGGGCGACCCTGACCTGCTGGAGATGGTCGAAGACGCCATCGCCTCGGCCAGCCTGATCGGCGGCGGCATGGTCTTCGACGGGTAAACCGCCGTCCGGTGGACAGAACGGGACCGAAACGCAAACCGGGCGCGCCGTGTCGACGCGCCCTTTTTGTTGCCCGCGCGCTGAGCGCCAGGCCGCCGTCCGCCCGACGGCTATCGACAGGCGGACGGCAGGACGGTAAGATCAGCGCGCGTGAAGAGACTTTGAGAGGGTGGATTCTGTCCATGCCCCAGTTACATGCCATCGTCACCGGGCGCGTGCAGGGCGTCAACTTTCGCATCGCGGCGGTCGGGCAGGCGCAGCGGCTCGGCCTGAAGGGCTGGGTGCGCAACAACCCCGATCGGAGCGTGGAGACTCTCGCCGTCGGCGCGCGAGAGGCGCTGCTGAAGTACATGGCCTGGCTGCGCCAGGGGCCGCCCGGCGCGCGCGTGGATAACGTCGCGGAAACCTGGTCAGACGCCGCCGCCGAGAGATTCGACGCATTCAACATTCGCTATGACGGCGACGACTAACGGCTACTCGCTCCGCCACCCTCAGACGACGGCCTGGGGAATCCTGCTGGCCAGCTTCCTGGCCCTGTGCAGCCTGTGCGCGGTGACGACCGCCGGGGCGCGCTGGTTCCTGCTCGAATCCGAGGTCGGCCTCACCGTGCGCCTCACGGTCAGCCGGGGACGGGTCGATCTGCGCCTGCCCGACGGGACTGATATCGGCGTGAACCGCGATCTGGTCATCGATGCCGCGACGGCCAGCTTTGAGACGGACAGCACCTCGCAAGGCTACCTGACCTTCGAGGACACCTATTCCCAGCAGATCGTCGCCCGTGTCTTTCTGTTGCAGGACACCTCGGCCACGCTCGTGCGCGCCACGCGGCCCCGCTTTGACTTCAGCAGCAACCCGTATCACGTCCTGATGGAGAGCAGCGCCGGCAAATTCCTGGTTCAGGCCCGCGACGGAGCCAACCGCCCTACCGACATACAGGTGCGGTCCAACGCGGGCGCGGCCCAGGTGGACGACGTGGCCGACGTCCGGGCGGAAATCACCGGGCAGGACATTCTGCTGAAGACGAACGAGGGCAGCGGCCTGCTCGTCAAGCGCGATGGCGAGACGCGGCGCGTGCAAGGTGGCCAGCAGGGCGCGCTGCGCACCGATCCGCACGGCGCGCAAGCCTTCGACGTGCAGTTCTGGCAGGAACGGGCGCTCAACGCGAGTTTCGGCTCGACCATCGACGTTGAAACGAACCCGGCGTTGCCCATCGGCTGGGCGTGCACCAGCCAGGCGAATCGCCAGAACGAGCCGCAGGGCAGCGTGACGCGGCAAGCGGTCGAAGGGCAGGCAGCGCTGCGGCTGGAGCGCGCTGGGCAAGGGCTGGACCACGCCGAGAGCCGCTGCACGTACAGTTTTGAGACAGCCCCGCGCGTCCCGCAGGATGTGACGCCCTTCACCTCGCTGGCCATCCGCGGGCGGCTCCAGATTCTCGGCCAGGACGTGACCACGTGCGGGATTCAAGGCTCGGAATGCCCGATCATGCTGGAGCTGGAATATCTGGCCGCCGGCTCAGAAGATACGCCGTCGTACTGGCGGCATGGTTTCTACGCCGTGCGCCCCACAGCGGACACGAATCCGCTCAGTTGCGATACCTGCTTGCAGGAACACGAGCGGCTGACGAGCGGCGCGTGGTACATCTATGACTCAGGCGACCTGTTCCGGCTCTTGCCGGAAAACCGCCGCCCGGTGCGCATCACGCGGCTCTCGGTCTATGCGTCGGGGCACGCCTACGACGCCCTGGTGACCGATTTGCAGGTCGTCGCGGGCCAGCCGCAGTAAACACTCCGCAATCCGGGAAAACGCTTCCACCGCACAACGAGCCGTGCGGCGCGGACGGCGGCGAACCCGGTTGCCAGTTCAGAGGAGCAACGCCCATGAGCGTTTCCGGTCGCATCAAACTGCTGGTTGCCGTCCGTCCATCGGCGGCGGCGCAGTATCGCGAGCACCTGGAGCCGGACGCGCGTCTGGCGGCGACGGTTGTCGACTCCGAGGCGGCGGCCCAGACGGCGCTCAACGACGAGGCCGGCACGCCCGACGTGCTGGCCGTCGACCGCGCCCTGTGCGACACCAACGCCCTGCTCACCGAGCTTCGGCGCGCCCATTCCCGCCTGATGGTCATCGTGCTGGACGAAGACGCCGACTTCGCCACGCCCGGCCCCGCCGACGATATTTCTACCGATCCGTGGCGCGATGACGAGCTGGTGAAGAAAATCCTGCGCCTGGTCGAAGAGCGCAGCGTGGCCACCTTGCGCGCCGACGCGCTGCCCGGCGTGCGGAGCTTCGTCAAGGCGCTGCGCAAAGCGACGCGGCCCATCAGCAAACAACAAGCCGCCGTGAGCGCTGTGAAAGAACTGGGTTTCGACCACGTCGCCTACTACACCATCCTGCCCGGCGAGGCGCTTTCCCTGTCGCTGGCGGCGCAGGCCTGCGCAGACGAGGCCGAGGACGCGCTGCCGCTGCGCGAGGACGAGAACGGGCTGGCGGGCTGGGTGGCGCGCACCGGGCAGAGCAAAATGGTGCGGCCCGGCGATACGCCCGGCCATCCGCTGCTGGAAAACGGGCAGTATGGCGCTGTGGTGGCCGCGCCGGTGGGCAGCACCATCCGTTTTGGCGTGATGCTCGCCTTCCGGGCGGCGGGCCAGGCCATCGGCGGCGACGACATCGTCATGCTGGAGCTGATCAACGCACAACTGGCGTCGGCCCTGGTCCGCGACCAACGCGCCTGACGCTGCGTATACCGTCTCAGGACCTACCGCTATTCCACCACGGCGCTGTGATAGCCTTTCTGTTCAAGGATTCTTTTCCATGTCCGAGACTGTCTCCACAACCGACCTGATCCGTGACCTGGGCGACGGGCTGATCCTTCGCCACGGCTCGCCCGCCGACGCCGAGTCGCTGTCCATGTTCAACGCGCGCATCCACAGCGACGACGGCCCCGACCAACCGGAAGAAGTCGTTTACCACTGGACGCACGACCTGCTGGCGCGCCCGCATCCTACGCTCTCCCCGCGCGATTTCACGGTCGTGGAAGAGGCGACGACCGGGCGCATCGTGTCCAGTTGCAACCTGATCCCGCAGACGTGGGCCTACGACGGCATCCCGTTCGGCGTCGGGCGCGTCGAGCTGGTCGGCACACTGCCGGAATACCGCAAGCGCGGCCTGATTCGCGCCCAGTTCGAGGTGCTCCACCGCTGGAGCGCCGAACGTGGCCACCTCGCCCAGGCCATCACCGGCATCGGGTACTTCTACCGCCAGTTCGGCTACGAGATGCCGCTCAACCTGTCCGGCACGCGCCGAGGCTCGCCGCCCTATTTGCCGCGCCTCAAGCCGGATGAAACGGAGCCGGTGAACTTCCGCGATGCAAGCGAGGCCGACTTTCCGTTCCTGGCCGGGCTGTATGATCATGCGTGCCGCCGCTCCCCGGTGTGCTGCGTGAAGGATGAGGGCTTCTGGCGCTACGAGTTAACGGGCCGCACGCCGAAAAACGCCCACTTCCGGCGCTGGCAGATCATCGAACGGCCCGACGGTGAGCCGGTGGGTTATCTGGCCTATCCGGATTCCCTGTGGGGCACGGGAATGTTCGGCACGAGCTACGAGCTTGTGCCGGGCGCATCGTGGCTGGACGTGACGCCCGCCGTGATCCGCCGCCTGTGGACGGTCGGGCAGCAGATTGCGGAGCGCGACAGCACGCCGGAGAAGCCTCGCAAGCTCGAAGAAGTCGGCTTCGGGCTGGGTGGTGAGCATCCGGCCTATCAGGCAGCGGG
>JADZBY010000018.1 GCA_020851855.1 Anaerolineae bacterium | reverse complement strand
CGAGCCTGCTTGTACCGTCTGGCCGGCCACGTCCACTGCGGGTATACCCTCACTCCCCCGACCCCTCTCTCCCTCAGAGCGAGAGGGGAGACAAGCCAGATGCGTTCGGGGTTTTCTATCCCTCTCCCTCATGGAGAGGGGCTGGGGTGAGGGTTCGCGTAATGCCCTCTACCGTCTGGCCGGCCCGCTTGTGCATCCCGTTACCGGGATGAGGCCCATGCTCCGAAGGGGGGCGTCCACGGCGCGAGCAAGGCATCGATGAGGGCCGCATGTTGCGCCGCCGCCGGCAGCGTGAGCGTGTCTATGCGTGGCTGGGCCACTGAGGTGCAGAAGGCGTCGAGCAGGCCGGGGCGCACCACGACGACCGCCAGCCCGTACCGCCCGGCGCGCAGGATGTCCAGCGCATTGGCCCAGCCCTGACCGCGCTCCACTTCGAGCGGGCCGATCTCGTCTACGATCAGCACGTCGCACGGGCAGGCCGCCGCCAGGCATTCCGCGCCCCACAGCACGCTCTCCGGGTCAAAGCGGTAACGGTGTGTGCGCAGAACGCCGGGGTGGTCGTCCGCCTCGGCCAGCGCGCGCCGTTCACCCGTGCGCACCTCAAGCACATCGATGCCGATCTTGACATCGCCGTCAAAGCGGGCCGGACTCAACACGCCGGCAGCATCCAGCCCACGTTGCAGCGCACCTTCGAGGATGCGCTGGCACAGCGTCGTCTTGCCGCTGCCCTTTTCGCCCGTCAGCACGGTTATCCTGTGCATCATCGCCCGTCTCACTCATTGCCACTGCACGATCTGCTGCCCATCGAGCCGCGTCACCCGCACCGGCAAGCCGTATGCCGCGCTCAGATTGTCCGACGTGAACACCTCGGCCAGCGAACCGGCGCGGAAGACCTGCCCGCCGACGATGAGCACCACGTGCGTGGCGATGGCCGCCGCGACGTCCGGCTCGTGCGTGGTGAGAATCAGCGTCATGCCGCTCGCGGTCAAATCGCGCAAGAGGCGGATCAGGCGGGCTTTGTTCGCCAGATCGAGATGCGCGGTCGGCTCGTCGAGCAAGAGCAGGCGCGGTTGTTGGGCCAGCGCGCGCGCCGCTGTGGCCAACTGGCGCTCGCCGCCGCTCAGCGTGGTGATCGGGCGGTCGCGCAGCGCGCTCAACCCCACCTGCTGGATGACCATCTCGCCGATGCGGTAATCGTCCGCGCCCGGCATGGCGAGCGGCGTCAGGTACGGCGAGCGGCCCATCAGCACATATTCCATGACCGAATATTCAAAGGGGATGCGCTCCGTCTGGGGCACGAGCGCCATCCACTGGCCGAGCGCCCGCCGCCCGTAGCTGCCCAGCGGGCGGCCAGCCAGCCGCACCTGCCCGCGCTGCGGTTTCAGCCAGCCCAGCGTCAGGTGCAGAAGCGTAGTTTTGCCCGCGCCGTTAGGCCCCAGGACAGCCGTCACCGTGCCGGGTTGCACGTCGAGCGACAGCGTGCGCAGCACACTTTTCCCACCCGGCGTATAGCCAAAGCTGACCTGATCATAGGACAGTAGCGGGCCGGTTTCCGCCAGATTTGCCGTCAATTCAGGCATCCCGGTCATCGCACCGTCCGAACACTACGCGCGGTCATGATCGCGGCGAAGAAGAGCGCGCCGACGAGCGACGTCAGGATGCCAAGCGGAAGCTCGCCGGCCAGGAGCGTGCGCGCGGCGTCATCACACAACACGGCGAAGATGGCGCCGATCAGCATCGCGGCGGGCAGCGCATACCGCGAATCGGCCCCAAACAGGCGGCGGGCGAGGTGCGGGACGATCAGCCCGACCCAGCCGACCATGCCGCACACCGAGACGACGACCGCCGTCGCCGCGACTGCCGCCGTGAGCAATATCGCGCGCTCCCGGCCCGGCGACGCGCCCAGCGAGTACACCGTCGTATCGTCCAGCGAGAGCAGATTCAGCCGCCAGCGCATCCGGTACATCACGACCAGGCTGATCACCACGGCGGGCGCGATGATCAGCGTTTGTGTCCAGGTGATGCTCCACAACCCACCGAGCAGCCAGAAGGTGATCTCCGGCAGTTGGGTGAGCGGATCGGCCATGTACTTGAGCACGCTCACTCCGGCGGAGAAGAGCGCCGAGACGGCGATGCCTGCCAGCACCAGGCGCAGGACCGAACCGCCGATGTGGCCATGCCGCGCCAAGAGGTAAGACAGCCCCAGCCCCAGGAAGGCGAAGAGCGCCGCCGACGCCTGGATCACGCCGAGCGCGCCGTTCAGGAACACGATGCTGAGCGCCGCGCCGAACGCCGCGCCCTGTGACACGCCCAGGAAGCCTGGCTCGACCAGCGGATTGCCGAAGATCATCTGAAACACCGTCCCGGCGGCGGACAGCGACATGCCGAGCATGACGGCCATCAACAGGCGCGGCAGCCGCAGGTTGAACACCAGGCGCTGCGCGACTTCATCATCGACCAGCCGTGCTGGCGAGAGGAAGCCGGGCAGCGGATAGCGGCCCAGGAACAGCGACACAAGCACAATCGCGACCAGCAGCGCCAGCAGCAGCGCCAGCCGGTTCGGAATCGCCAGGGAGAACGCCCGCTGCCGGAGCCGTACCCCGGCGGCCTTCACCAAATCCGTCATTCACCGGCTCCGGGCAGGTCGCCCTTGAGAATGGGCAGGACAAATTCCGCGTAAGCGGCGTCGTCCAGGCCGTACAGGTCGCTGTAGAAGCTCCGGATTTCCTGATCCATGTCCAGGCCCACGAAGCGATCCGGGTGCAGCGACGCGCCCAGCCAGGTCAGGCCCAGAACCCAGCGTGGATCGGGCTGATCCCAGCTGTAGAAGTCGCCGGGGAAGCCGTACAGTCTTCCGTCACGCACCGCGCGCATGGCCTGCCACTGCGGATCGGCCTGAAGCATGGCGACCACGTCATCCACCGGGTTGAAATAGGCCACCACGTACACATGATCGGCATCCCAGGCGGCGATTTGTTCGAGCGTGACCTTCGTCCAACCCTTGCCCAACTCGGCATCCAGCCACACCGGCTGCCCACCCGCCATTTGCACCAGCCACGTCTGGATGAACGAAGCCGGCGGCGCATTGAAGGCGACTGCGCCGTCGCGGTCGGTGTAGTACACCAGCAGCACGCGCGGCTTTTCGTCTTCCGGCAGGTCGGCCAGCGCCTCGGCGACGCGCTCGGTGCGTTCCTGGAACCAGGCGACGAGTTCTTCGGCGCGCGCCTCATTCTGGAAGAGCTGGCCCAGCGTGCGCAGGTCGCGGACGTACTGTTCCGCCGTCTCGAAGTCCACGTAGATCACGGGGATGCCCAGCACGTCGAGCGGGCCGCCCAGCGTCTCGGCCATGCTGCTCTTGAGCAGGACCAGATCGGGCTGCACCGCCGCGATGGCTTCCGCGCCCGCCTGGTTGTCCAGGATGGCTTTGTCCACGTAGGCCGGGTCGACCACGGGCAGGAAATTCAGGCTGCCCTGTCCTGTGTTGCCGACGGCGACGACGCGCGAGGCGGCTTCGGGGAACATGTAGATCGCGTCGGCGATCATGATCAGCGCTTTGCCGGTGATGGCGATGCGCTGCGGCGCGTGATCCAGCGTGACCTCGCGGCCCAGCGCGTCGATCACGGTGATACCGTCCGGCGGCGGTTGCGCTTCGAGCGTCAGACCGGGCACGAGCAGCATCAGCGCGATGAGGGACAGGATAAAGGCACGCAACGACGACATACACACACTCCGGTATGGGGACTACACGCCACGGAGACAGCGAGCCAGCCAGCCGACAACCGCCTGTATCTCGCTCCGGCGGAAATCGAGCACCAGCCGCCAGTAGCCGTCGTCCGATTCGGCCATGGCCTGGTCCAACAGCTCAAGGCGGCTTTGCAGGATGGTCTGCTGCGCGTCGACGAGCTGCTCCAGGCCGGGCAGACCCAGGCGCTTGAAGAAATAAAAGCGCGTCAGAAATTCCAGCCGGATATGGCGCACGTGCGGCGTGGGCCGGTGCAGCCACCCCAGAAATTCCGCCTCACCGGCGGGCATGAGGTGGTACACCTTGCGGGCGGGCCGGCTATTTTGCGCCTCGACCTTGACCGTGACCAGCCCCGACTCGGCGAGCTGCTTGAGGCAAGCGTAGAAGCGGCTCTGCCCGATGTACCATACGCGCCCCAGCGCGCGGTCGAAATCCTGGTGAAGCTCGTAGGGATGGCGCGGGCCGAGCATGAGGAAGCCGAGCAGCGCAGGCAACGGAGAAATGGTCGTCTCGTGGGACATGAATGCTGTCCGTGCTCAACTTGTGAATATTCACACAATAAGTACGCCGCAGAGTGTATCCCGTCGTAGTCGGTTGTCAAGACGGGACGGTGCGCCGCCGCAGCAAAATCGACCGGAGCCGCCCCGCGTTCATGGAGTTTAAGGAATTGGCGTGGATACCGGGCGGCTCGCGAGCCGCCCCTACAACGCCATAACATGTAGGGGCGCGTCGCGACGCGCCCTCAATTATTGGGAAACGCGACCCTGTTTCAGGCCCGGTCACGGCCCCGTCACGATCTGGTGACGGTGATTTTCTATCATCTGCCTATCTCTGTATTCGCAACCGGACATCAGATAGGCCCAGGCTCTATCGTGGGGCGAGAGGGAGCGGCGCATGGCGATCGGACAGCGACCGGAATGGCTTGCAATGAAAGCGCTTGGCGTGGACGGCGGGCAGGAGCTTGCCGACGGCAGCCTGATGGCCGCCGGGATCCACCTGCGCTGGGACTTTGACAGTGATCTCGGCTTCCCGCGCGGCGGATTCGACGTGTACCGCCGCCCGCACGAGCCGGGCCAGTTATGGTGCGGCGTCTTTTTCCCTGAGCCGGATGGCGGAGTCGTTCTGGGCGGGAACGACTTGATTCAGATGGTCAACGTCACCGTGTCCGGCGAGCGTAATTTTGTGGATGGCTGCGGCCAGCCCATCCCCGACACCGCGCTTCAGCTCCCCGGCCTGCAAACGCTGCGCCTGGACATGACCGAACCGGCGCGCCACGTCAAAATCCTGCTGGACCCGGCCAGCCCTGCGCCCATCGTCGGGGATGCCTACTGGCGCAAGGGCGACGACGACGTGCTGGTCGACCGCGCGCTGGCCCGGCAAGGCGCGCCCGGCGATCCCTGGACGGTGCGCCTGTACGCCGACCGCATCGACAGCGTGCTGCTGCGTGGCCGGGACATGGTCGTCTGTCAGGTGTGCTACGTGCTCGTCGAGGACAGCCTCACCGTGAACTGGGGCGCGCCGCTCAACGCGCCGGACGTGATTCATCTGCCCATCACCAGCGCCGAATGGCCCGGCGTGCACCCGCATCAGCCCGACGACGTGGCCGAGGCCGACGCGCGCCTGCCCACCGGGTTGCCCGCCGAGGCCCGCGACGCTTATCTGACCGGTTTTGAGGACGAATTGCACCCCATTCTCTTCGATCTGGTCAGCACACAGCCGCAACAGATGGCCTTTGTCGACGAGCCAGGCACAGGCGACGGCCAGCAGCCCGCGCCCACCCGGTTGCGCTGGCAATCGTTGCAACTGCTCCGGCTGGCCGCGCTCGATCCGAATCTGGCGCGCATCCTGGGCCTGTACTGGCACGATGCCACCGCGCAGGCCGGGCAGCGGTACGACTATCGTATCGTCGCGCACTGGGACGACCGGCCCTTTCCCGGCCAGCGCTTCGATTTCGCCCGGTTGACGCCCGGCAGCCGCTACACAACCGGCGTGGACTACGACGGGCTGCGCATCGTCTCGCCCAACCTGATCACGGTCATCGAGGACACCTGGGACGGCGTCGCCGGGAACGCGCTCGAAGCGGCGGCGCTGTTGCCGAACGCGCCGGTTGCCATCACGCTGCCCCAGCCCGCCGAGTCGATCACGTTATTTGTGAAAGCCGATGGGAACCTCAACGCGACAGCCTATGCCGGGTTGACCACGGTGTCCAATCAGGACCTGGCCGCGGGCGAACAGGCGATTGCGTTCGAAGATACGCGCGGCATCACACTGGTGCAACTCGAATCGGCGGCGCGCATCGTGATCATCGCCTGCGTGGCGCGCAAGAAGGCGGGCACGCTGGGCGATGTGGAATACGCCACGTTCCACCACGAGGTCGGCTCGCCGCGCCGCGTGCCGGAGACGGCGCTGACGTCCGCTACCGCCCTGCCGGGTCAAACGCGCCTCGCCGAAGACGGCAGCATCCTGACCGGGCAATCGGTGGGCCTACGCTGGCAGCCGCCGGATGTGGACGGCGACTCGCTGCCGCCCGATGCGCCCATCTTTTACCTTGTACAGCGCGCCAGCCGGGGCGATGGCGAGACGCCGGGCCGTCCGGGTGATGCGGTAATTCTGAACGCCGATGCGCCGGTGCTGCTGTCGCGGCGCGCGCTGCTGGATGGCGGCGGCGCAGTGAGCGGCCTGCCGCTGCCCGGCTATGTGGACCGCCATCTGCCGGACGGCTGGTACAGCTACCGCGTGCGCGGCATTGACCTGTTCGGGCGGCTGAGCGCGTGGGGCGAGCCGCAGACGGTCCAGGTGCGCGACCGGGTCAAACCGCCGCCGCCCGCCAACGTGACCGCCGCGTACCTTGACCCGGCAGACCGCTACCTGACGGCGGACGATGCGCCGCACGCGCCGGGCATCAAAGTGACCTGGGAATGGCAGGGCGCACAGCATTTTCAGGCTCCGGACGTGGCCAATGCGCCCGGCGAGTTTCGCATTTTCTTCGAGCCGGGCGAGCTGAACACACTTCAGGGCCGTGTGCTCAGCGTGGCGTACTACGGCGCGACCTCAACGCTGGTCGCGGACGCCACCTGGACCGGCGCGCCGGATACGCTTGCCGGCGAACGGCTGCGCGTTGGCGGGGCGTATTACGAGGTGGTGAGCCACCGAAACGGGCCGCCGCTCCAGATTGCAGTCAATAACCTGACGCTGCCCGACCAGAGTCCGACGCCGGGGCCGTTCACGCTCACCCTGTCGCCGGGCAGCGCGGCGTGGAAGGACTACCGCCAGCCAGCCGCCTGGCAGCGCCGCATCCACGCCGAGCCGGCGATTGCCGCGCCGGTGGTCAGTGGGCAGATCGTCGCCGTGGCGGACTCGTCCACGCCGGGCCGCATCACGGTGACCACCGATCAGGCGCTCGACGACGCCGCCGAGGTACTGACGCCCGGCCTGCTGGTCTGCAATGGCCTGGCCTACGCGGTGCGCCATCACGACATGGGCGGCGCGCTGACGCTGGAACTCTCGCCGCGCCCGGTTCCCAGCGACCCGCCGGAGCCGGAACAGGCGACGGTCCAGCCTGCGCCGGGCGATTCGTTCACCTACACTCCCGGACGGCGCTACACGGTTTATCTCCCGGCGGCGGGCTTCACGCCGGAGACGGGCAGCGGCACGACCGTAGCCAATATCGGCGTCACGGCGGCGGACGGCGCGGCAGGCAACCAGAGCGCTGTCTCTGGCCCGGCGCGCATCATCGCCGTGGAGCGCGCCATCTTGCCCGCCGTCGCGGATGTGCCGGTCGCGGGCGACGCCCCGATCTTCGCCCGGCCCGCCGATTATTATGGCAAGGCCCGTTATACGCTGACCTGGTCGCCGCTTGAGGGCGCTGCCGAATACGCCGTGTGCCGGTGCAGCGGCGGCGCGTTCTTCGACCAGGACAGCAAGCTGCGCCGCGAGCGTAAGGGCTATTACGCCGACCCGGCCATCGATCCCTTTGCCGACGACCCGGATTTTGCGGCGTGGCTGGCCGCGAATTACCCCGATCTGACCGCCGAGACGCTGACCACGGACGCCTGGCGCGACTGGGCGGCGCATTTTTACCCGGCCCTGCCCGATAGCCGCATCCAGGACATCGCCAACCGGCCCGGCAACGAGGCCGCCTTTCGCCGCGTGAACGCCGAAACGGTCAGCGGCGTGAGTTTCACCGACACCTTCGACGGGCTGGGGCAAGGCTTCTACCTGTACCGCGTGCGCGCCATCAACGCCGCCGGTGCGCCGGGCGCGTGGAGCGGCGCGTACCCGCCCGTGCATATCTACGACGTGACGCCGCCCGCCCCGCCCATCCTGACGGGAGTCGCCGGCGGCGAGCGCAGCATCACCGTGCGCTGGCGGGCCAACACCGAGCGCGATCTGGCCGCCTACCACATCTGGCGCGCCGAAGACCCCGCCGCGCTGGCCGATGTGCGCCGCCTGCCGCCGCTCGCGGTGCTGGCTCCGTCGCCGGGCGTGGTCGCCGAGGCGTTCACCGACGCCGATCTACCCGCCGGCGTGCCCTATCACTATCGCATCGCCGCCATCGACACGAACGGCAACCTGTCGCGGCCATCGGCGCTCGCCGCCGGGCAGGCCGTCGATACGAGCATCCCCGCACCGCCCGAATGGCGCAGCGCGCGCTGGCATAACGCCGGCGTGGGCATTCTGCTGCGCTGGACGCTGGCCGAAGAAGCGCACGAGGCGATGATGCAGCGCAGCTCGCCGCAAACGGGCGGCTTGTGGCTGTCCATCACCGGCTGGCTCCCGGCGGGCACGGAGCGTTATGCCGACCTGACCGCCGACGCGAGTCTGACGAACGCATACCGGCTGCGCGTCCGTTCGGCCAGCGGCAATCTGAGCGACAGCTACAACGAGATCGAAGTTAGCCCGGCGGCAGGAGAAGACGCATGAGCGCGACCCAGGACCCGGATGTATGGTTTGTCGACCCGGCCTCGGCCAGCCTGGGCAACCAGGTAACGCCCTACGTGGATGGTCTGGAGATGATGACGGCCATGTACGAGCAGATCAGCCAGCTTCAGGACGGTGACTTCTGCTTCGTCGGCGCGTGGAAGATGAGCGGCTACATGCAGCTGCCCGGCTCCGAGCTGGCCCTGGTCGATCATTTCCTGACCGCGTTGGAGAACGGGGCCGACGTGCGGCTGCTGCTGTGGCGCGGCACGCCCGGCTCCCCGATTATCACGTCGAGCGGCCCGGTAACGCATCGTGGCCTGCACCTTCGCCTGAAGCGCAGCCTGGATGAGTCGGGCGGGCAGGTCATCGTGGACAACAAGCATCCGAACGTCGGCTCGCACCATCACAAGTACGCCATCTTCGGGAAACAGGCGTCGGCGGGCGTCTACGAGCTAACGGCATTCGTGGGCGGCATTGATCTGGTCGATGACCGCCGCGACGACGCCGGCCACGCGCTCGAAGTGCTGAAAGGCTACACCGGCTGGCACGACGTGCACGTCAAGGTGCAAGGTCCCGCCGCCGAGGCCATCTGGCTGGACTTCGTGCGCCGCTGGAACGATTTCCCCGACGAGGCGAGTTACCTGAAAACGGCGACCACGCGGCTTGACCCGAACACCTACCTGTTTCAGGTCCCGGCGCTGTCCAACCCCGTGCATCGCGTCGAGGCGCTGTTCACCTACCATTGCAGCCACTTCACGAGGCCACACGCCACGGTCGAAACGGTGTACTACGATTTCGCGCCGCCGGGCGGCATCAACACCAATCGCAGCGCGTACCTGAACGCCATCTCGCTCGCCGAGCACTACATCTACATCGAAAACCAGTATTTCTTCGACGTGGAAATCGCGAGCGCCATCCGCGACAGGCTCATCGCGAATGAGACGGTGCACGTCTTTGTGCTGATGCCCGAGATGGCCACGTTTGACCGCCATTACCGGAATGCGTGCTTTGACATTGTGCGGGAAGCGCCGGGCGCAGCGGATCGTTTTCACCCGTGCGAGCCGCATCACGATAGCAGCGAGCCGGTGGCCGGGCCGATCTATGTGCACGCCAAGATGATGATCGTGGACGATGTGTACGTGAGCGTCGGATCGGCCAATTTCTCGCCGCGCAGCATGACCCACGACTCCGAGATCAACGTCGGCGTCTTTGGCGTGGACCTGATTGAGTACACCGTCGATGGCCAGGACGGCTCGCAGCAACGTTACACGGTGAGCAGCTCTATTCGTGACCTGCGCGTCCGGCTCTGGGCGGAACACCTGCAAACCACGCCGCCCGAAGAAAACACCGACGAGGGCGACCCGGAAGACGATCCGCTGCTGTTCATCCCAACGGCCATCACCACGTTCCTGACGAGCATCGGCGTTTCGCCGTCGCGCGTGCGGGACGTCGACCCATCGGGCGGGTTGCCCAACCCCTTCTGGAACATCCTGATGCACCCATCGCAATCCTGCGGCATGGCCACGACCACGGACGGCGGCGATACCGGGGAAGAGACTGAGGCGGAGACGGAAAATGCTGTCAGATGACTTTCTGCCGCTGCGCGCGGACATAGCCACCTGGGACGATGTGCCGCTTTACCCCGCCGACGTGTTCGGCGCGCCGGATGATGCGCTGCTGGACCGGCTGTACTGGACCGGCTTCGAGTTCATCGAAGGCGAGACGACGCTCAGCGCCGAACTGGCCATCGGCTGGGAAGGGGTTGAGGAAATCGCCTTCCCGCTGATGGGCAGTCAGGGCATCTCGTTGATGCTCGGCGGCGGAGATTCCACCAGCGTCGCGTTTTCCACCACCTTTGCCGACGACGGCTTGCAGGTGGCCGTCACCAGCCGCATCGGCCTGCGCTTCGGGATGGACCTGATCCGCCCGGTGACGCTGCAAAACGGCGAGTACGTCGCGCTGGACGATGCGATCTACGAGGTCGCCTTTGAGGACGCCACCGTCACGCTCTCGACCAGCGGCGACCTGACCTTCGAGAACCTCGACACGCTCGACTTTGCGCCGTTCGCCATCGGGGAGACGGGCCTCGTCGTCGCGCCCGGCGCGGTGACGCTGTGCTTTTCGGCGGACGTGGCCGAGTCGCTCATGGTCGCCCATCCCGACGCCGGGCTGAACGCCGGTTTTCGCGGCGTATTCATCGCGGATGGCAGCGTTCACTTCCCGGAGACGTTCCCCATCGAGTCGGTGACGATACGCAACGCCTTCATCGGCAACCTGGGCTTCACCGGCGCGCTTCAGGCCAATATCGGCGACCCGGACGCAAGCGTTGTGGGCCGGAATGCGTGCATGGGCTTCCCCTTTGCGCTCCGGAGCGTCTCACTCAGCTTCGTGCAGAACGCCCTCACCGGCTTCGCCATCGAGGGCGACCTGACCATCCCGTTCTTCGACAAAACCGTCGGCGTGGCGCTCGGCCTGGGCGTCGACGGCGCGCTCACCATCGGGCTGAGCGACCCGAACGGGCTGGCCAACCTCACCCTTGAGCAGATCGGGACGCTCAAGGTAACCGGTTTCGCGATCATCATCGACGGCATCGACGTGGGACTGATGCTGAGCGGTTCCTTGCTGCTCTCGGTGGCCGGGCTGCAATGGCCGGAGATCGGCGTGCAGGAGCTGCTCATCCGCCCGGACGGCACGGTCAGCGTATCGGGCGGCTGGCTGAAGCTGCAAGCGCCGCTCGCGGTCGATCTGTTCGGCTTCCGGCTGGAGATCAGCCAGATCGGCTTTGGCAAAGAAGACGACGGGCGCTCGTGGATCGGTTTTTCCGGCGGGCTGCACCTCATCGACCTGCTGCCGACCGGCGCATCGGTGGAAGGGATGCGCATCCTGTGGCAGCCGGGCGCGAACCTGACGCCGCAGATCACGTTGCAGGGCGTCGGGATTGCGCTGGCCGTGCCGGGCGCGCTGGAGTTCACCGGCGACGTGACCATGGTCAACGAGGCCGACGATCACTACTTCGCCGGGAGCGCGGAACTGGTCCTGACTCCACTCGGCATCACGCTTGACGCCGTGGTGAAGATCGGGCACAACGCCGACCTGGATTTCAACTATGTCTACATCTTCCTCAGCCTTCAGCTTCCGGTCGGGATTCCGCTGTGGGCGAGCGGCACGGCGCTGTACGGCATTGCCGGGCTGTTGGGCGTGAATGTCGAGCCGGATACGACGGGCGGCGACTGGTACGGCTGGTATGCCGGGCCGCCGCAGTTCAACATCACGGACGATAGCAAGTGGCGCGGCGCGCTGGACAGCATGGCGTTCGGCGCAGGCATCACGCTCGGCACGGTGTTTGACACCGGGTTCACCATCTCCACGAAGGCGCTGGTGGCGCTGCTCTTGCCCGGCCCGGTCATCCTGTTCAACGGCAAGGCGAATTTCCTGCAATTGCCGCCCGGCCTGCTGGACAACAGCGAGGGCAGCCTGAACATGCTCGCGGTGCTGGATGCGCGCGCCGGAACCTTCCTGTTCACCATCGACGCGGGCTGGGAATTACCGCAGGTGGTGGACGTGCAGGCGTCTGCCGAGGCGTATTTTGACTTCGCGCGCCCGGAGAACTGGCACGTCTACCTCGGCCAGGACCAGCCCGACGAGCGGCGCATCCGGGCCAATGTGCTGGCGTTGTTCAACGCCGATGCGTACCTGATGATCGACCACCAGGGCATCGCGGCGGGCTTTGGCGTCGATTTTGGCGACGAGTGGCGCTTTGGCCCGGTGCAGGTCGCGCTCAAATCGTGGATCGCGTCCGGCGCGGCGATCACCTGGACGCCTGCCCAGCTTGAAGGGCAACTCGGCCTGGGCGGCGAGTTCAGCATCGGCGTGGCGGGCTTCAGCGCGGGCATCTCTGCCGAGGCGAGTCTCTCCGGCAAAGCGCCGAAGCCGTACTGGATTCGCGGCGACCTGACGGTGCGGCTCAACTTGCCTGCGCCGATCAAGGACCTGGAAGAGAATATCCTGCTCGAATGGAAGCAGGACCTACCGCCCGGCCTACAAGACCCGTTCTCGTCGATCAGCCTGGAACACCTCAAGGTCAGCGAGACATGGACGCCGCGCCTGAGTGGGACGGACAGCGAGCCAACGGACGCCGGATACGATGCCGGACCGGTCGTGCCGCTCGACGCGCGCCCGCTGCTCGTCTTCGACCGGGCGGTGCTGGACAACAGCGGCCTGAACAACGTGAACGCGCAGTATGGCGGCAGCACAGCCATCGGAGATTACACCTTCGACTACACGCTCGACCCGGACTCGATCCGGCTGGAGAAGTGGCCAAAGGCGGGCGCAGGCGGCTGGACGGCCTTCGACAGCGCCGATCTGGATGGCGCGTGGGCGGTCGAAGTCGATGGCGAGGGCAAGGCATCGGCCAGCAAGTTGCAGATCATGGCCAAAACGCCGTTCGCCTTCACGCGGCGCACGTCGCGCACGTACGCCGACTGGTTCCTGGCCGCCTATCCCGGCTGGCCGTGCGGCGAGGCCGTCGCGGCAATCGAGCGCTGTGTGGATTGGCACGGCGTGGAGTTCCAGGATGTGTCTGGCACAGCCTTCGTCCACGAGGACCTGACCTTTCTCTCCGAGTTCGCCATGTGGCTTGACGGCGGCCAGTTCATGCCCGCTTGCCCCGACCCGGCGGGCAGGGCGCTGCACTTCTCCTACACGCTCTGGATTCTGTTCCCGGAGCCGGTGCGGCGTGT
>JADZBY010000017.1 GCA_020851855.1 Anaerolineae bacterium | reverse complement strand
CTGCGCGCCCAAATCCAGGCCAATGCGCCCTGGGCCGGCGTGCGGCCTTCGCTGGTCAGCACATCGCGCACCGCGTCCAGGCTCGCCGCCGCTTTGTCATACGGTCCCCGGCTCCAGCCCACCTGCCGCACGTCATCCGCGCCGAACTCGCTGGCCGACCGGTGTTTGCCGGTCAACGCCCCGCGCACGAGCGGCGAGCGATTCACGCTGGCCAGATTCGCGCGCTCGCAGAACGCGATCATCTCCGGCGCGTCGAAGATCGCGTTCAGGTCGTGCTGGATGGCGACGCAGTGCTCGCCTTCGGCAAAGACCCGCGCGCCCTCGACCGAGTCGGTGCTCCAGCCGTAGAAGCGAATCTTGCCCGCCCGCACGAGGTCTTCGAGCGCCTCACGGACCGGCGACGCTTTGGCGGGCGGATAGCCGTTCACGTGGAACTGGTACAGGTCGATCACGTCCGTATTCAGGCGGCGCAGGCTGGCCTCGCACTCGTCGCGCACGTACTGCTCCGCCGGGCCGTCGTGCTCCCAGACCTGTTTGGCCGCCTCATCGACGCTGTAGCCGAATTTCGTGGCAATGATGACCTGCTGGCGCTTCCCGGCCAACGCCTGGGCCAGAATCCGCTCACTGTGGCCCGCGCCATAGTTCGCCGCCGTATCGAAAAAGGTGATGCCCTCGTCAATGGCCGTGTGGATGGCGCGGACCGACTCGGCGTCGTCCACCTCACCCCAGCCGCCGGGGCCTTCCAGGAAGCGCCACGGCCCGCCCAGCGCCCAGCAGCCCATGCCCAGGGCCGATACTTCGAGTGTTGACCGACCAAGTGTGCGTTTCATTGTCAGAACCTCAGGATGCGTGGGGCAATAATCTACTCTGACCGCCTATTATCGCCCATTTGTGCGAAGCGCGCCGCCGTCAGCCGGACCACAGCAGCCCGAAGGCGAGCGCCTGGGCGGCGGCAGATGTGAGCAGCAGCACAATCGTGGTGAAGGCAAGCGGATTCCAGCGCTCCGGACGCCGCCAGTCGCCCCGCGTGGTGCGCCATACCTGCCAGAGCGCCAGCGGCAGCGCGCCGAGCAGCGCCAGCGCGGCGGCGCTGGGCAATCCGGCGGCGATGAGCAGCGGCAGCGCTGCATACGCGCCGATCAGCAGCGCTGCATACAGCCGGGCGGCGGACGGCGGGCCGAGCCGCACCACGAGCGTGCCTTTGCCCGCGATACGGTCGCCTTCCACGTCCGGGAACTCGACGGTGAGCAGCATGGCGAACTGAAAGCAGCACAGCGGGATCGCCGCGAGCACAGGCAGCAGGCCAAATTCGCCGCGCTGAAGGTAATAGCCGCCCAGCGGCGTGAGCAGCGTGACGAGCAGCATGGTGACAAACTCGCCCAGGCCGCGCGAATGGAGCCGGAGCGGCGGCGCGCTGTAGAACCAGGCCAGCGCTTGCGACAGGGCGAAGTACAGGAACGTGGTCAGGCCGGGCCGCACGAAGACGCTCAGGATCGCGTTGGCGGCCAGCGCAATGCCCGCCAGCGCCAGCGCCGCCGCGAGCGCTGCCCGGCGCGGCAGGCGCTTTTCCACCAGCACACGGCTGCCGCCCGCCCAATGCGTCGGGTGCGGGTTGGCGCGGTCGGCGTCCAGGTCGAAGAAGTCGTTGGCGTAGTGGGTCATCAGCTGCACGGCGCTGATGGTGATCTGGCCCCCGATCAGCGCCGCGAGGTTGAGCGATGCGCCCGCATACAGCGCGATGGCCACGCCCAGCAGGTGCAGCACGACGCCGCCCACCAGGAAATGCACGCGCCCCAGCCGGAGAAATGCCGCCACGGTCCGCATTACGCCCATGCCCTTACGATCCACACCATGACACCGGGCCACACTGTCAATTGTAATGGCAAGCGGGGGAAAAAGGCCGGGGGTGAGGGCAATTTGGTCAGGACGTCGGCCCGGCTTCGGCCAGCGCCTTCTGCCGCAGCGTATCGATGGGCTGCAATGCGCCGGTGGCCGGATCGGCGGCGTGCCAGTGCTCCCAGCCGTTGCACGGCGCGCCCTGAATCGCCTGCGCCACCTGGTGAATCGAGCCGACCACCTCGCCGTAGCGCAAGCGCCCATCGGCCAGCAGCAGCGCGGCGCAATCGCGCTGTCCCCGGAAATAGAGCAACTGCCCCGGCTGCAACAGGCCGCGCTCCAAAAGCATCCCGAAGGGCAGCCGCCGCGCCTTGCGACGGTCGGGCAGGGTGAGCGCGGCGGCGGGCGCGCCGTCCGGGATGGCGTCGATGCGTTCCCGTGCGATGCGGACATAGTCGGCGTCGCGCTCGATGCCGATCCAGCGCCGCCCCAGTTTGCGCGCGACTGCGCCCGTCGTGCCCGTGCCAAAAAATGGGTCGAGCACCACGTCGCCCGGATGGCTCGTGGCCAGAAGGATGCGGTACAGCAGCGCTTCAGGCTTCTGCGTCGAATGGGCCTTTGCGCCGTCCACCCGGATGCGCTCGTTGCCGGTGCAGAGGGGCAGCGCCCAATCGCTGCGCATCTGCAGGTCATCGTTGAGGGCTTTCATGGCCGTGTAATTGAAGGTGTAGCGTGCGCCGCGCTTCTTCTGCGCCCAGATCAGCGTCTCGTGGGCGTTGGTGAAGCGCACACCGCGAAAGTTGGGCATCGGGTTGTCTTTGACCCAGGCCACGTCGTTCAGAATCCAGTAGTCCAGGTCCTGCACGATGGCCCCCACGCGGTGAATATTGTGGTACGAGCCGATGACCCACAGCGCGCCGCTATCCTTGAGCACGCGGCGGCACGCGCCCAGCCATGCCCGCGTGAAAGCGTCGTACTCCGCGAAGCTGCCGAACTGGTCCCAGGCGTCGTCCACGGCGTCCACGACGGTCATGTTGGGCCGGTACAGGGTGTTACGCAGTTGCAGGTTATAGGGCGGGTCGGCAAAGACGAGGTTGACGGAACGCTCCGGCAGGCTGTTGAGCCACGTCACGCAGTCGCCGTGCAGGATGGTATCCAGGGGGAGCGCTCCGTCGGGCGTGGATGAAGGTTCGCGGCGTGGTCGTCGCGGCATAGGCGGCAAACGTTCAGGCGCTCTCGATGTACTGGCGGACGAGCGGATGGCCGAATTTGCCGATTCCCTGGACCACCATCCAGGCATCCTGTTCAGACGGCTTCAAAACGTGCGGGTCCACACTCATGCGCGCCCCGTCAAGCGAGTCCTTGGCCGCCAGCACGTAGGTCTGTTTCAGGCTGTCGTCGCCCTCGTGATAGGCGATGGGCGGCAACATACCCACCATGCGGTACGTGCTGTTGTGGAAGGCGTCGGCCTGCGGGTTGTTGAGCAGGTTCACGCGCAGCCGGGCCAGCGTCGCGCCGAGTTGCGCCGCCCATTCTTCGATGGCTTCGGGGTCTTCCAGTTCGCCGTTGAGCGCTTTCATCAGGCGGTTGCGGAAGCGCGGATCGTTGCGGTGCAAGGTCAGCATGGTGCGCAACATGCCCTCGCCGATGCGCAGGACGTGGTGCAGCGCCTCGTCGGGGGAGTGCGCCGCGCCGATCAGGTAGCCTTCAAAGCCCGTGCCTTCCAGGAAGAACGGGTTGCGCTTGCGGCGTACCAACTCCCAGGCCAGGTAGGCGCGGTCAAAGCGGCGGCTGTGTTCGATGAGTTCCTGAAGCTCGTCGGCGCGCGTTTTGCCCAACCACCAGAAGAGGGAATCCCCGAAGGGGACAAGGCTGTTTACGGTGACAATCGGTTCGGCCATAGTTCCCGTCATTCCGCGCAGGGCGCGGCCTCACAGGTTTCGACGGTTCGTTGTAGATTCTAGCAGATTCCGGCGGAATTTCCAGGTTGAAAGGGCCTCACCCCTGCTCCCTCTCCACGCGGAGTACCGCGTAGAAAGGGGAAATCGCGCGGCGTCGGGCGGACGATCTCCCCTCGCCATAAGGGAGAGGGGCCGGGGTGAGGGTCGTTTTGTGGGCGTTGTTCGCTATTCTCCGCCGCCTCGTTATAATCTCCGCCGATTGTGAAACATCGCTCAGAGAGACTTTTGAACACCCTGCCCATGAACACCACACGTACCCTGGGCCGCCTCGGCCTGATCTTCCTTTCCATGCTCTTTGCCCTGTATGTCGAAGCGGCCTTTGCCCAGGGCGGCTCCCCAACCGCCACACCCACCCCGCAACCCGCGCCCGCCGACGAGAATTTCGACCGCCGCCTGTACCAGTGGACGCCCATCGCCGGGCGCTTCGACCTGCCCGTCGGCATCACCCACGCGGGCGATGGCTCCGGGCGGCTGTTCGTGCTGGAACAGGCCGGCTTCATCTGGATCATCCAGGATGAGCAGCAGCTTGAGACGCCCTTCCTCGACATCCGCGAGATGGTCCCTGACGACACCTTCCGGGGCGGCTACACAGAGCGCGGGCTGCTGGGTATGGCCTTTCACCCGGAGTTCAAAGACAACGGCGTCTTCTTCGTCAACTACATCGACAACGCCAACCGCAGCGTGATCGACCGTTACCGCGTCATGGCCGATGACCCGAATCGCGCCGATCCGGCCAGCCGCACCGAACTGCTGGCCATCCCCAAGGAATTTCACGACCACAACGGCGGGCAGCTTGCCTTTGGCCCGGATGGTTACCTGTACTTCACCATCGGCGATGGCGGCGGGCAGCAGGGCGACCTGGAAAACGACGCGCAGAACATGGGCGTGCTGCTCGGCAAAATCCTGCGCCTGGACGTGAATGACGTCGAGGCCGAAAGCTACGCCATCCCGCCCGACAATCCGCATGTGGGCGAAGAAGGCGTACGGCCCGAAATCTGGGCGCACGGCCTGCGCAACCCCTGGCGGCTGACCTTTGACCGGCTGACCGGCGACATGTACATTGCCGACGTGGGCTGGGGCAACTGGGAAGAGATCAGCTTCTGGCCGGGCAGCGAGCCGGGCGGCGTCGACTTCGGTTGGAATTACCTGGAAGGTACGCACCCGACGCCCACCGGCGGCGTGGGCGAGATTCCCGACGGCCTGGTCCCGCCCATCCACGAGTACGATCACAACGACGGCTGCTCGATCACGGGCGGCTACGTGTACCGGGGCGAGGCACTGCCCGAATTGCAGGGCTATTACGTCTTCGGGGATTATTGCAACGGGCGGATGTGGGTCTTGCGCAGGAACGAGGCCGGGGCCTGGGTGCGCTCCGATATGGCCGAGACGGGCCGGACCATCACGTCCTATGGCGAAGACGAGGCCGGCGAGTTGTACATGACCGACTACAAGGGCTTCGTGCTGCGCCTGGAGCGCGCCGCGCCGTGAGGTAGGCGGTTGTGGCATGGCAGGATGCCTCACCCCCCGGCCCCTCTCCATGTCCGTCACCCCAGGGGGGACCCCAACGGCATGGAGAGGGGAGAGCGGCTGCCATGCCGGCGCGCGCTTTCCCCCTCTCTACGCTGTACTCAGCATGGAGAGGGGGCTAGGGGGTGAGGCCTCTCCGCTCTGTCTCTTCGACCCATACGCTGCTCCCCCACATGGCCTATTTCGGCCCGGAAAGCGCCTTTCCGGGCCGTTGCCTTATTGTCGCGCGCCGAAAAGGCATGGTAGAATCTGCGCCAACGTGCCCGCAAGATGGTCCTGAATCACGCAGCCGATGGAAAGGGAAGCGCGCGCCATGCTCGGAGCAGGCAAAACACGCGAGATCAGCCCGGAAGAAGCGGAACGCCGCCACCGGCTGCGCGGCATCCACGCGCACGGGCGCACCATGCGCCGCCGCATCCTGATTCCGCTCATCCTGGTCGGCCTTCTGGTCATCGGCGGGCCGCTGGCGCTCTTGCTCGCCGCCGGGCCGGAGCGTTTCCATTCGGTGAGCAATTTCCTGAGCATGATCGTGGGCGTGCAGCTCGCCCTCGTCTGCGCCCTGTCCATGCTGGTCATCGTGCTGGCCACGTACCTTGTGGCGAAGGTGTACAGCAAGCTGGGCGGCGTGGCGACGACCGCCTACAATGTCTCGCGCGGCACGAATCTGAACGTCAAGCGCCTGTCGCGGCGTATCGCGAACCCGGTCATTGCCCTGCGGACGCGAACTGCCTTTCTGGAGCGCCTGGCCAGCCGGCTCGAAGCGCAAACCGAGCCGTCGCCGGTCGCCACATCGGTGAAAGTGGAGCGAGCCAAGGATGAATGAGAACAACCGTAAGACGCTGACCTACCTTCTCGGCGCGGCGCTCGGCCTGGGCGCTGGGCTGGTCACCGCGCACCTGTACTCGCGCGCCGAGGAAGAAAACCACCCCGTCGGGGAGCCGGGCCGCGTGAAGACCATGGACATTTTCCGGGTCGCGCTGACGGCCATCGGCCTGATGCGGCAGATCACCGAAGTCGGCGCGCGCAAGTAAGAACGAGAGCGTAATCAGGAGCAACTCCGCCGCTGCCGTCCCACGCTCCCCCATCCGATCCCGTGCTGGATGCCGCCTGGGCGCTCGTCCGCGACCCAGGCATCGCCGCGCTGTCGCTGGAAGCCGTCGCGGCGCGCGCCGGGCAGAGCCTCGACGCCGTGCGCGCCCTTTACCCCGACGAACGCCATATCCTGAACGCCCTGCGGCGCGCGTACAGCCCGATGCCGGCAGTGCGTGAGGCGCTCGCCCAGGCCGCCGGCGACGACGCCGCCGATCTGCTGCGCGATGCCATGCGCCGCCTGGTGAATGTGGCGCGCCAGCACGAGACGTATTTCGAGCTGGTCGCCTTTGATGCGCAGGAACGCGGCAGTGACGGGCTGGCGCAGTTGGGCGCGGACATCCTCGGCCCGGCGGGCGAGTTCTTGGACCGGCTCAAGGCCACCGGGCAGCTCCGGCCCGTCTCGGATGCGATCCTGGGCCGGATGTTGGCCGCCTTCCTGATCGGCTACCTCGTCTCGGAGCGGATCGCGCCCGGCGCGGCGCGTTTCGCCATGCGGCTCTTCCCGCAGCGCGTCTGGCTGGATGGCATGGTCGATCTGCTGCTGTACGGCGTGCTTGAGGACGACGTGCGGTGAGTGGGGAGAAATCACCCTCACCCCTGGCCCCTCACCGCCGAACCACCCCAGAGGGGACCCCGGTTCGCGGTAGAGGGGAACGGCAGGGCAATCGCGCGGCAGTATCCTCTGAGCCGGACGGGAGCAGGGGTGAGGGTCTTTCCTACCGCGCCGGACGCCTTGCCGGCTGGCTGATCCGCCGCTGGCCGATCTGGGCGCGGCTGATCGTGCTCGCGGCGGCGATTGTGCAGCTTGCCCCGGCGGCGGCGCGTGTGCCCGTCGAGCCGCCGCCGGTGGTCACCCATCACCCCATCCTGTGCATGCACACCCGCCTTGACGGCGAAGTGACCGACGTGAACATGTACCGCACGTTGCGCCTGGTGCGCGAGATGGGCGCAACCAGCATCGTGCAGTTGTTCCTGTGGGCGTACCTGGAACCTGCCGAGGATGTGTACGACTGGCAGCACGCCGACCGCATCATCGACATGGCCGACCGGCAAGGACTGACGCTCATCGCGCGCCTCGGATTCGTGCCTGCCTGGGCGCGGCCCGACCCGGACGAGCAGCCCACCACGCTCAACTACCTGACGCCCGACCGCTACCCGGATTATGCCGAGTTCGTGGCCGACTTTGCAGCGCGTTACCGTGGCCGCGTGGACATGATCGTCCCCTGGAACGAGCCGAATCTGGCCTTTGAATGGGGCTTCCGGCAAACCACGCCCGCCGAGTATGTGGATATGCTGCGTCAGGTGTATACCGCCGCGCACGCCGCCAACCCGGACGTGATCATCCTGGGCGGCGCGCTGGCCCCAACCATCGAGCCGGAAGGCAGCCCGGCGGCCACCGACGACATCGTGTACCTGCGCCGCATGTACGAGGCGGGCGCGGCGGATGTGATGGACGCGCTCGCCGTGCACACCTACGGCTTCACGCTGCCGCCCGACGATCCACCCGCGCCGGACCGGCTCAACTTCCGCCGCTTCGAGATGCTGCTGGGCGTGATGCGCGACGTCGGCGACGCCGAGCGCCCGGTGTACATCACCGAGAGCAGCTGGAATGATCACCCGCGCTGGGTGCACGCCGTGCGGCCCGGCCAGCGCATCGAGTATACGCTGGACGCGCTGCGTTACGCCGAGCGCGCCTGGCCGACGGTGCGAAACCTGTGCTTCTGGTACTTCCGTTCGCCGGTCCTGCACCGCACCTACCAGGATTATTTCGCCTTCGTCACCTTCGAGTTCCGCCCGCGCCCGATTTACGACGAGGTGCGCGCCTGGGCGCTGTCGCCGGCGCTGGGAGCGACGCCGTGAACGCCCCGGCGACCGTCCGACCACGCCGCCCACACGATTGGCAACGCCTGAACCGGCTCGCCTTCAAAACGCTGCGCCGTCTGGCGGCGATGCTGGCGTGCGTCGCGCTCGTCGGGTTGCTGTTCTGGCGCTACAGGCAGGCCAATCCACGCGACATGGCCATGTGGCGCGTGGAACAAACCGGCGTGCTGCGCGTCGGCATGGACACCAGCTATCCGCCCTTCAGCGCGCTCGGTCCGGATGGGCCGTTCGGGCTGGATGTGGACATCGCGCACGAGATCGGGCGGCGGTTGGGCGTGCAGGTGGCCATCACGCCGATGGGTATTGACGGTCTGTACGATGCGCTGCGCACCAACCAGGTCGAGGCGCTCGTATCGGCGCTGTCCTTCGACGCCACGCGCATCGGCGCAGTCATCTACACGCGCGCTTATCTCGACGCCGGGCAGATTCTCGTCTCCAGGGGCGGGATCGCGCGTATGGAGCAGCTTGACGGAAAGTCTGTGGCGGTGGAATACGGCGCGGTGGGCGACGAACTGGCGCGGCGCTGGCTGCGGCGGCTGGCGGCGCTCGACATCCGCCACTTCATCGAGCCGGACGAGGCGCTGGCGGCAGTCGAGCGCGGCGCGGCGGATGCGGCGCTGGTCGATGCCGTATCGGCGCGGCTATATCTGCGCGCACACCCGGACAGCGCGCTACAGTTGGCGTCCGCGACGGTCCAGCCCGATCCCTACGTCGCCGCCGCCGCGCCGGGCAGCCGAGTGCTGGCGGGCAAAATCAACGCCGCGCTTGAGGCGATGGCCGAGGATGGCACGCTCGCCGCGCTGGTGGGGAAGTGGCTGTGATCTTCCCCGCAGGGCTGTCGTATCAAAACGTCCTCACCCCCGACGGCATGGAGAGAGGAGATCGCAGGCCTCATTCGCACGCGCCTTCTCCCCTCTCCACGCGGAGTACCGCGTAGAGAGGGGCCGGGGGTGAGGCGCTATTCTACTCCCTGCCCTGATTGCCGCTCCTGATGCGAATGCGGTATGCCCTTTTCCTTACCACTTTGGCCCCAACCTGATAAAATTGGCTGTAATCTGCTTTTCATGCCACACAAACACAGTACACTCCGCGCAACGCGGACGACATAGCCTGCGAGGATGGGATGGCCACAAACACGATTGATCGCTTTGGCGCTCTGACCGCTTTCGAGACGGGAAGCGGCACAGGCTTTTTCTACCGCATCAGCCGGCTGGAAGAGCTGCACATCGCGCCGGTGTCGCACCTGCCCTTTTCGATCAAGGTGCTGCTCGAATCGGCCCTGCGCAGCTTGAACGACTACGACGTGACCGAAGCGGACGTCGCAGCGCTGGCCAGTTGGACGCCGACGCCCGCCGCGCGCGAGATTCCCTTCAAACCGGCCCGCGTCTTGATGCAGGACTACACCGGCGTGCCGTGCATGGTCGATCTGGCGGCGATGCGCGCGGCGATGGTGCGGGCGGGCGGCGACCCGGAGCGCATTCAGCCGCTCGTGCCCGTCGATCTGGTCATCGACCACTCCGTGCAAGCCGATGCGTTTGGCTCGCCGGATGCGCTGTTCATCAATACGCGGCTGGAATTTGAGCGCAACCGCGAGCGTTACGAGTTTCTGCGCTGGGCGCAGGCTGCCTTCAAGAACTTCCGCGTGGTCCCGCCCGGCAGCGGCATCGTCCACCAGGTGAATCTGGAGTACCTGGCCAAAGTCGTGCTCAAGCGCAACATCGACGGCAAGCCCATCGCCTTCCCGGATAGCCTGGTCGGCACGGACTCGCACAGCACGATGATCAACGGCCTGGGTGTCGTCGGCTGGGGCGTGGGCGGCATCGAGGCCGAGGCGGTCATGCTCGGCCAGCCGTATTACATGCTGCTGCCCGAAGTCATCGGCGTGAAGCTGACCGGCAAGCTGCCCGAAGGCGCGACGGCCACCGACCTGGTGCTCGTCGTGACGCAGGTCCTGCGCAAGCGCGGCGTGGTCGATAAGTTCGTGGAGTTCTTCGGCCCCGGCCTGAGTTCGATGCCCGTGGTGGACCGCGCCACCATCGCCAACATGGCCCCGGAATACGGCGCGACGATGGGCTTTTTCCCGGTGGATGAGCAGACGCTCCACTACCTGCGCCGCACGGGCCGCACCGACGACGAGGTGCAGCTTGTCGAGAATTACTGCCGCGCGCAGGGTCTGTTCCGCACCGACGACATGGCCCCGCCGCAGTTCACCGACGTGGTCGAACTGGACCTCGGTTCCGTCGAGCCGAGTCTGGCCGGCCCCAAGCGCCCGCAGGACCGTGTGCCGCTGCGCAGCATGAAGGATGCTTTCGAAGAAGCGCTGCGCGCGCCGGTCAGCAACCGGGGGTACGCCCTGGACGAAAAGGCGCTTTCGCAGACGGCGATGGTTTCGAACGGCAAGCCCATGACGCTGGGGCACGGCGCGGTCGTCATCGCGTCCATCACGAGCTGCACGAACACGTCGAACCCGTCGGTCATGCTCGGCGCGGGCTTGCTGGCCAAGAAGGCGGTCGAGCGCGGCCTGAAAGTGCCCGGCTACGTGAAGACCAGCCTCGCGCCCGGCTCGCGCGTCGTCACGGAATACCTGACCGAGGCGGGCGTCATGCCGTACCTGGAGCAGCTCGGTTTCCATGTCGTCGGCTATGGCTGTATGACGTGCATCGGGAACAGCGGCCCGGTCCCGGCGCAGGTGGCGCAGGCCGTCACGGAAAACAACCTCGTCGCGGCGGCGGTCCTGAGCGGCAACCGCAACTTCGAGGGGCGCATCAACCCGGTGGTTAAGGCCAACTTCCTCGCCTCGCCGCCGCTGGTCGTCGCCTACGCGCTGGCGGGCACGGTGGACGTTGACCTGCTCAACGATCCAATCGGCTATGACGGCGACGGCGAGCCGGTGTACTTGAAGGAAATCTGGCCGACGCAGGACGAGATCGCCGCCGAAGTGAGCCGTGCGGCGCGGGCCGAGGTCTTCCGCCGGTTGTATGGCGGCATCGAAAACGCCAACCCGGAGTGGAACGCCATCCCCAGCAAGGGCAAGCTCCTGTACGATTGGGATTCCGAATCGACGTACATCCAGGAGCCGCCGTTCTTCGAGAACTTCACGCTGGACGTGCAGCCGCTCTCCGACATCACCGGCGCGCGCATCCTGGCCATGTTCGGCGACTCGATCACGACAGACCACATCTCACCGGCGGGCAACATCGCCGCAAACAGCCCGGCGGGCCGCTACCTGTTGGAGCGGGGGGTGAAGCGCGAGGATTTCAACCAGTACGGCACGCGGCGCGGCAACGACCAGGTCATGCTGCGTGGCACGTTCGCCAATATCCGCATCAAGAACCTGATGATGGGCGGCAAAGAAGGCGGCATGACCATCCACCAGCCCAGCGGCGAAGAGATGAGCATCTACGACGCGGCCATGCAGTACCGGGCCGAGGGCGTGCCGTTGGTGGTCGTCGCCGGCAAGGAATACGGCACGGGCAGCTCGCGCGACTGGGCGGCGAAGGGCACGCGGCTGATGGGCGTGCGGGCTGTTCTGGCCGATAGCTACGAGCGCATCCACCGGGGCAATCTGGTGGGCATGGGCGTGCTGCCGCTCCAGTTCAAAGAGGGCGAAAACGCGGACACGTATGGCCTGACGGGTCAGGAAGTGATCAGCATCGAGGGCATCTCGGACTCGATCACGCCGCGCGCCGAGGTGACGGTGCGCGCGACGCGATCCGACGGCGCGAGCTTCAGCTTCAAGGCCGTGGCGCGGCTCGATTCGCAGGTGGAGATCGACTACTATCGCAACGGCGGCATCCTGCCTGCTGTGCTGCGGACCATCATCGAGAGCTGAGCACCCGGCTCAAGTGCGCCGCCCGGTTTCGCCTTGACGACCGGGCGGCGCGGCATTAGACTCCGGCGCATCACATGCTCCCGTAGCTCAGGGGATAGAGCGCAGGTCTTCGGAACCTGGCGTCGGGGGTTCGAATCCCTCCGGGAGCGCTTCACTACTGACTATTCCGGCTCTCACTTGCAGATACGGTTCTGCCCATGACTTGAGCTTGAACCCCACGATTCGGCGTGTGTCCAAGTCATAAACGATCTCCGAGAACAAGCTACGGGCGAACGCCTGCTTATCCTCATTGGATGCTTCATGCCAATTCCGGCTCGTATCGGCCAATAGGCTGATTGCCGTCTCAATCATCTGCCTGATCTGGCTCTCTTCGGCCAATTCAGCCTGAAGACGCGCAATTTGACGCTCATTGTCCTCGATATGGCGCTGCATTTCCTTCTCTTCGATCCGGGCCATCAGGAATAGCTTCTCTGCGTTCTGGATACGCTGCTTGCAGAGGGCGATTTCTGCCAAAGCCTCAGCGCGTTTGTCATCGTTCAATGATTTCTGGGTAGCATCGGAGAATATCTTCGCCAGCTTGGGTGCGGCGTCAGGTTTCACCGACGGCGCCGCAATGAGCCGGGCGAACTCCGCTCGATCACATCT
>JADZBY010000016.1 GCA_020851855.1 Anaerolineae bacterium | reverse complement strand
CATGACCACTTCACGCCCGCGCCGGAGCAAAGCCACCGCGACGGATGCCGCCAAGCCCAACGAGGCGGACAATCTGGCGCTTGCCCCACGCAAGCTTGACCCCGACCCGGAAAAGACGTTCGTGCTCAGCCCCGACGCCGACATCGTCACCGGGCAGCGCTTGAACCGGGTGGGCAGCCGCCGTCATATCTATCTGGCGCTGGTCGCCGTCGTGATCGCCGCGCTGGCCGCCCTATACGCCGCGCACCAGATGGACGCCGCCCAGCGCCGGACCGAGGATTATGTGCGGCGCGCCCAATCCACCCAGGCAACCATCACCGCACGCCGGCTGGTGGACGGTGGACGCGACCTGTATGACCGCTACTTCATCACGTATGCCTTCACCGCGCCCGGCCCGGACGGCGCACCGGCGCAGTTCCAGCGCGAGATCGGCGTCGACAAAGAGACGTATGAACGATACGTCGAGGGCACGCTCGTGCTGGTGAAGTACCTGCCCGACGATCCGGCCACCTCGACCCTGGTTCACCTCGAGCTGGCCCCGGTGGATTTGGACCTGCTGCGTCTGCTGCTCGCCGGACCGGCGGTGCTTGCCGGGCTGATTCTGCTCTGGGCGGCGTGGTTATCGCTGCGTTATTCGCGCTACCAGCGGCGCGGGCGCGTCATCCAGGGTGAAGTGGTCACTGCCGCCGGCGGGGAGATCGGCAACCGCTACACCATCACGCTGCGCTACTCGTTCCACTCGCCTACCGGCAAGACGCTGACCGGGCACGCCAGCCAGGTGCGCGAAGACCTCAAGAAGACGCCGCTGCCCAAGCCGGGCGACCCCGTAGGCGTCCTGTACGTCAGCGACAGCCTGTACCGGCTGCTGTGAGGGCGGAAAGTAGGCCCCCACTCCCCTTACCCATCTCTCCCACAGGGCGAGAAGGGAGAAAAATGCGCGTCGGGCTTGTCCTTCTCCCCTCGCTCTGAGGGAGAGTGACGATGCACGAAGCGCGCAACACAAGGGATGAACGTGTGGGCACGCCGCCCGCCACACGCCGCACAGCCGCCGCTCGCCCGGCGCGCCTCGACAGTCACCTCGAAAGGCGCTATCCTGTCCCCGTCCGGCGCACGATGAGGAATGGATGACGGTGCTCGATCCCGAACCACAGCCAACCCTTGAAGATACCCAGCCGCGCGCGCTGCACGCCGTGGCGGACGACTGGCAGGATGAGCAGACGCGGCCCGGCTGCGGAAGCCGCCTGCTGGTGGCGCTCGTGGTCCTGATCCTGATGGGCATGGCGCTAGTCACGCTGGCGCTGGCGGCGGTAGCCGGCTGGCGCGATGGCGGCCTGATCCGGCAGACAGAGCGCGCCGGGGCCGTCGCCGCGACGCTGGACCGGCAGGCGACGCTGGGCTGGCAGGATTTGAACGAAGGGCGCTACGAGCTGGCTTTCACGCGCTGCGATTACGTGGCGACGCTTCAGCCCGGCTACCCGGACATTCGCGCCTGCCGCAGCACGGCGCAGGCCCGGCTGAACGCCACGCCGCTGCCCACCGCCACCGACGCCCCGGCGGTCAGCACACCCACCACGCCGCCTATCTCGCCCACGCCGAGCCTGACGCCGCCGGCCAATCCGGGCGGATTCTCGCCCGCCGAGTTGTTCGCGCGCGGCGAAGAGGCGATGCGCCGCTCCGACTACGAGAGCGCCATAAGCTGGCTCGAAGCCTTGCGCGCGCTCGATTCCAGCTATCGCCGCAGCGAGGTGGAGAACACGCTGCTGACCGCCTATCAGGCGCTGGGCAGCCAGTACCGCTTTGAAGGCCGCCTGAGCGAGATGGTGGTCGTCATTCGTAAGGCGCTGCGCATCAATCCGCTGAGCGATACGGACTGGTCGTTCACCGTCGCCGCCGCCGAGTTGTATCTGAGCGCGCGTGGTTACCTGGAAGCGGGCAATATCCCACTCGCGGCGCAGGTTTTCCGCCGGCTGATGGAGATGGCCCCGACCTTCTCGACGGACACAAAGACGCTGGCCTGCCGCGCCTTCTCCGAGGCGGGCGACACGGCCTCGTTGAGCCAGTTCCAGTGTCAGTAAGCGAGTCGTGGGGAGAGGCGGCGTTGGTCCCCCACCCCGGCTCCTCTCCCAGGGGGCGAGGGGCCGGGGACGGGTCCGGTTTTCCGCCCCTCGTCCCCTGGGAGAGGGGTTGGGGTGAGGGTTATTCCTCGCCGTCGCTGTCCGGCTCGGCAACGTCCGACGCGCCGAGCACGCCGCGCTGCTTCATCAGGTCGATCAGGCGCGCCGCCCGGTTAAAGCCGATGCGCAGCCGCCGCTGGAGCAGCGAGATGGAAATCTTGCCCATCGCCTGGAAGGCGTCCACCGCTTCCTGATACAGATCGTCGTCTTCGCCGTTCAGGTCGTCGTCGTTCTTCTCCGGCTCGCGGATGGCATTGAAGAACGCCTGCTCGTTGAACGGCGAGCGCGAGCCGCTCACGGCAATCGAGCCGAGGCGCGCCGGGTTCGGTTTGAGAGCATCCCCGCCGCCGCCGCCCATCGGACGGCCCGTGTCCGAGCTAGACACCGACAGCGACGCGGGCGGCTTCGTCTCGCGGCGATTGAGTGTGGCTTCCTTCCAGTGGCGCGTAATGCGGTTGATCTCGTTGTCCGAGACGTACACGCCCTGCATACGGACCGGGGCGGCGGCGTCCGGAGCCTGATAGAGCATGTCGCCGCGACCGAGCAGTTTTTCCGCGCCCGGCTGGTCGAGCACGACGCGCGAGTCGACGCTGGACGCGACCGCGAACGAGATGCGGGCGGGGAAGTTGGCCTTGATCAGGCCGGTCACGACATCGACGCTGGGCCGCTGCGTGGAGATGATCAGGTGGATGCCCGTTGCACGGGCCATCTGCGCCAGCCGAGTGAGCACTTTTTCCGTTTCGTCGGGCGCGAGCATCATCAGGTCGGCCAGCTCGTCCACCACGACGACCAGGTACGGCATCCGCTTGTCGTGCGGGCCGATCTTGCCGTTGTAGTCCACGATGTTGCGCGCGCCGGTCGCAGAGAACTTCTTGTAGCGGTCTTCCATCTCGCGCGTGACCCACTTGAGCACGCCGACGATGCGCTCCAGGTCCACCACGACGGGCGAAACGAGGTGCGGGATGCCGTTATAGCCGGTCAATTCGACGCGCTTCGGGTCGACCATGATCATTTGCAGGTCGTCGGGTGTGTTTTCCAGCAGCAGGCACGAGATGATGGCGTTCACGCACACCGACTTGCCGGAGCCGGTCGTGCCCGCGATGAGCAGGTGCGGCATCTGCGTCAGGTCCGCGACGATGGGCGTGCCGTCCACGCTCTTGCCGAGCGCGATGGGCAGCCGGAATTTCTCGCGGTCGAAGGCTGTCGAGGCCACGATGTCGCGCAGGCCGACGAGCGCCGACTCGGCGTTGGGCACTTCGATGCCCACGTAGCTCTTGCCGGGCACGGGCGCTTCGATACGGATGGAGCGCGCCGAGAGGGCCAGCGCAAGGTCATCGTCCAGTTTGGCAATCGCGCCGACCTTGACGCGGGTGGTTTTGCCCCGCCCCTGCAGATAGCCCGGCTCGACGCCGAACTGGGTGATGACCGGGCCGGGATTGGTGACGACGACGCGGCCCGGCGCGCCAAACGCTTCGAGCGTGTCTTCGATGATCTTCGCCCGCTGGCGCAGCGCCTCTTCCTGGATGTGGGCCTGGGAGCCTTTCTCCAGAAGCGCGCGGTAATCGGGCATGTCCCAGCCCATGCGCTCTTTGGGCGGCTCGTAGCCCGACTCTTTCACCTCGCTGATGTGCAGGACCGGCTCGCTGGGCAGGTCGGTGGGCATGACGGCCACCTCGTCGCCGTTTTCGTCGCCGCTGTCCTCACCGTTGTCGCCATTCAGGGCGTCGTCATCCAGGTCATCGCCGGGCGCAGGCTTTGACGCGGGCGTGGCCGGTTTGAACGGGTTGGCGCGCGACGGGATGGGCGCGGGCAGCGGCTTGTGCGCGCCGGTATCCGCCGCGTCGCCGGTCGTTTCTGTAGCGGCGGCGGGTGTGCTGCCCGTCGAGCGCTTGCCAAACGGCGAGAAGGGCGACGGGCGGGCCGCACCGGAGACGAAGGTCGGCGGGCGCGGCGTGGACGAAACCACCGGCGCGGGCGGGACTGGCCCTGCCGCCACATCGGCGGGATCGGCGGGCGCTTCGGCGTCCAGCGGCTCGTATTTCAGATCGTCGTCCGGCTCCGGGGTGTCGTCAGGCTCTTCGACCGGCGCAGGCGTCGATTGGCCGGGCTTGGGCGCAGGCCGCGCCGCGCCGAATGTGCCGGTGCTGACGCCGGGGCGCGGCTCGACAGGGGCCGGGCGCGCGCCGAAGGGCTGCGAGCCGAGCGTCGCGGGCCGGGCGGGCGCATCCTCGGTTTTGTCGGCCTTATCCGGACCGGCGGCGTCCGGCATGGCGCTCGGCTTGCTGAAGGGCGACGGGCGCGCGCCGAGGATGGGCGAGCGCGCCGGCGGCTCGCTGGGAGCGACTTCGGTTTCATCGTCCCCGGCGTCACCGGCGGGCGTCGCGGGCTTGCTGGCCGCCGGGCGGCTGAACGGTCCGGACCCGGTCGCGGCGGGGCGCTGTCCGAACAGCCCGCCTGCAGGCCGCTCGGCGGGTTTGCCCAATTTCGCTGCGTCCGCCGGGTCAGGGGTGTCCGCCTTCGTGGCCGGTTCGGAGCCGCCCATGCCCGACGCCGGGCGCGGGCCAAGTGCGGCCACACGCGCCGGCGGCGAGTCGGCGTCACGCTTCTCGGCGGGTTTATCGGCGTCCGCCTCTTTGCCCAACGGCTTGAACGGGCTGGGCCGTGCGCCGGATGACGCGGGGCCGGCGGCGGCCATCGGGCCGGTGCGCTCCAACGGGCGCGTATCCTGGGCGTCTGGCTCCGGCTCGGTGGGTTGTTCTGCAGGCTTTTCGGATGGCGCGGCAGGCGGCGCGGCAGGCGGCGAGGGCGCTTTGCCAAACAGCGGGCTGGCCGGGCGCGCCGCAGGGGGGTGGGATTGTGGCTGCGACGGCGGTTTCTGTGCGCTGCTGGCCGCTGCGTTGGGCGCGGCAGGGGCGGGCGCTGCCGGCAAGGCCGCTTTGTCCTCGTCCTTCGCCCGGATGCCCAGCGGGGCCGGGCGCGCGGCGATGACGGGCTTGACCGGCTCCAGGTCGTCGTCCGGCTCCGGTTCGGGCGCTTTGACCGATTCCGGGGCGGGCTTCGAGGCGGTGCGCGAGCCAATGGGCATGGGCGCGGGCCGGGCCACGGGCGTGGGCAGCGGCGTGTCTTCTTTGGCCGGCTCCGGCGCTGGCTCGGCGGGCGGTGCGGCGGGCATGGTCATCGAGCGGTTGCGCTGGGCGACCGGCGCGGGCCGCAGCGACGCAGGCCCATCCGCCGTGGCCGCCGGCGCTGCCGTTGCTTCTGCGACGGGCGTGGGCGAAGCGGCGGGCGCGGTGTTGAAGCGTGCGGCGGCAGGCGTGGCCGTCAGGCGGGCGGGTTCGCCGGGCGCACCGGTTGCCTGTGCGGGCCGGTCGCCCAGCGCGGCAATGCCGCCCGCTGCGCCCGCACCGAGCGTCGCAGCGGCAGGTATCGCGCCCGCGACGGGCCGCTCGATGGACACCGGACCGGCGGCGCGGGCGGCTTTCTGCGCCTCACGCTCGGCGCGCGCTTTGGCCTGGGCCTCGCGACGAATGACCGCCGCTTCCTGGCGCACCTGACGCCATTCGCCAAAGCCGGTGCGCTTGCGCCGGACCCAGCTCGCCGCCGATTTCACGTAGGTTGAGACTTCGGCCAGCGTGATCTCGAAGGTGAGCATGATCGACACCACCCAGGCCGCGATGAGCAGCGCCGCGATGCCGTATTCGCCGCTGATGCGCAGCAGGATGTAGTACAGCCGGTCGCCCACCCAGCCGCCGCCCCATTGCAGATCGACAAACCGGGCGGATACTTCGGTCAGTTCTTCCCAGCTATACACGACGACGGTCAACATCTGCACAAAATGCAGCGTCGTGACGAGCGTGAGGAACATCAGCACCATGCCGATGATGCGCAGGATGTCCAGCTCGATGAAGGGGTTTTCTTTGAAGTGCCGGATCAGCAGCCATGCGCCGATGGCCAGCACCGGCATGGGGATGATGTAGCGCGCTGCGCCGAAAAAGCCGCCCAGCACGTTCACGATGGCGGTGGTGATGGTCCCCTCGTTGGGCTGGAGCAGGCCGAAAATGATGACCGCTGCGGCGATGAGCAGCGCGTAGCCCAGCAAGTCGAGCTTCTGGTCGAGCGACAGGCCATGATGCCGGACGGCGACCTGCGTCTGCGAATAGTCGAGCGGTTTGGCCTGACGGTCGAGCCGGGCGGGCGGCATCGCGCCGGGTTTGGCAGCAGCGCCCTTTGGCGGGGCCACTGCCGGAGCCTGGGAGACGAGCGCCGTGCCCGCACCGGTCCCGCCGCGCCGGAACAGGCTGCCCAGGCGCGCGCCGATCCCGCCGCCGCCCGCGCCTGCCGCTTTGCCCTTGTCT
>JADZBY010000015.1 GCA_020851855.1 Anaerolineae bacterium | reverse complement strand
TGCCGAATGGAACGCCCGCGCCAACCAGGCCGCCAATTTCCTGCGCGCGCTGGGCGTGGGCGTCGGCGACCGGGTATGCGTGTACGCCTGCAACAGCCTGGATTACCTGGACGTGTGGCAGGCGTGTAGCAAACTGGGCGCCATCCTGCAAAACGTGAACTGGCGGCTCACGGCGAGCGAATTGGAGCCGCTCATCCGCGACGCCGCGCCGAAAGTGCTGTGTTACTCCGCCGATTTCGCGCCGCACGTCGAGGCCATGCGCGAACGGCTGCCCGGCGTGGCGCACTACGTCGCCTTCGACGCGCCCGCGCGGCCCGGCGATCTGCTTTTCGCCGAGCGGGAAACGTGCGCCGCGAGCCTCAGCGACCGCCCCGATCTACCGCCCGATGCGCCGTGGGTCATCTGTTACACGGGCGGGACGACCGGCCTGCCCAAAGGCGCGATCCTGAGCCACGCCAACATGGCCTGGAACAGCATCAACACGGTCATGAGCTGGGGCCTGGACCCGGACGACGTGACCATCCTCAACGCGCCGCTGTTTCACACGGGCGGCTTGAACGTCTTCACCCTGCCGCTGATTCACATCGGCGGCAAGAGCATCCTGTGCACGAAATTCGATGCCGAGCAGGTTTTTGACCTGATCGAGGGCGCGGGCGTCACGCTGTACTTCGGCGTGCCAACCATGTTCCTGGCCATGCAGCAGCATCCGCGCTGGGAACGGGCCGATTTCTCGCGCATGAAACTGGTCATCAGCGGCGGCGCGCCCTGCCCGCTGCCCGTCTTCGAGAAGTTCTGGGCGAAGGGCGTCGATTTCAAGACCGGCTACGGGCTGACCGAGGCCGGGCCGAACACGTTCTGGCTGCCCGCCGAAGACGTGCGGCGCAAACCGGGCGCGGTCGGCAAACCCCTCTTTCACATCGACGCGCGCGTCGTGCGGCCCGATGGCAGCCGGTGCGCGCCGGGTGAGCCGGGTGAATTGCTCATTCGTGGTCCGCACGTCACGCCGGGCTACTGGAACAACCCGGCGGCCACGGCGCAGGCCATCCGCGACGGCTGGCTGCACACCGGCGATCTGGCCATCGTCGACGCCGAGGGCTATTACACCATCGTCGGGCGCATCAAGGACATGATCATCAGCGGCGGCGAGAACGTCTACCCGGCGGAAGTCGAGAGCGCCATGCACGCACATCCGGCGGTCAAAGAGGCGGCGCTCATCGGCGTGCCGGATGCCAAATGGGGTGAAGTCGGGCGCGCCATCGTCGTGGTGGACGCCGGGCAGTCCCTCAGCGCCGGCGAGCTGACGGCCTTCCTGCGTGGGCGGCTGGCCGGGTTCAAGATACCGAAGTCGGTGGTGTTCGTGGACGAGCTGCCCAAGACGGGCGCAGGCAAGATCGATAAAAAGGCGCTGATCGAGCGGCACGGAGAGAAAGATTCGTAGAGTCTGTTATGAACTTCTGGCCTCACCCCCTGGCCCCCTCTCCACGCGGAGTACCGCGTAGAGAGGGGGAACGGCGGGCCGGCAGGGCAAGCGATCTCCCCTCTCTACGGCTGCCGGGGTCCCCGACCGGGTTCCCATTGAACGCTTGCGTTCAATGGGTGGTCTGGGGTGGCAGTCGTGGAGAGGGGCCGGGGGTGAGGTCCGCCTGAGCCTGCCCTCGACCATGTGCGGATGCGGGTCACGGTACGTTAAGGAGTCTCAACATGCCATTCGTCAAAGCGGGCGATCTGAACATCCATTACATCGAGCAGGGCATCGGTGAGCCGGTGGCGCTAGTGCACGGCAATACGTCGAGCAGCGTGTGGTGGGAATACACCTTCGCGCGGATGCAGGGCGCGCCGTACCGCCTGATCGCGCCCGATCTGCGCGGACGCGGCGAGACGGAAGGCCCATCCGACAAGTGGACCGTCGAGATGCTGGCCGAGGACCTGTGGCGGCTGTTCCAGGCGCTTGGGCTGGAAGCGGCGCACCTCGTCGGGCATTCGCTGGGCAGCAACGTGGTCCTGCAATTTGCCATCGAGCACAAAGACGCGGTGAAAAGTCTGCTGCTGCTCAACCCGGGCTGGGTGGCCGGCGACATGCCCGCCGCCATCGGGGACGAGGCGCGTGTGCGGGCGATGGTTGCGGACAAGTCGATGCTGCGCACGGCGCTGCGTGGCATTGCGGCGCTGCACCCGGACGACGACAACTGGAAGCGCCTGGAAGAAGCCTCGCTCCGGCAGCGCGACGAGGCCAGCATTCGCGGCCCGGCGGCGCTCATGGCCTGGAATATCGTGGACTGGCTGCCCACGCTGGCCGGCATCCCCACCACGGTAGCGCGCGGCGCGGGCGACCTGTACATCTCCACCGAGGACGTGGCCATGCGCGCCGTGAACGGCATCCCCGGCGCAACATACGAGGTCATCCCCAACGCCACCCATTCGCCCAATGTCGAGAACCCGGACGCCTGGGTCGCGCTGCTGCGGCGGCATCTCGAGGCGGCAGGCTGAACCCGATGGCGCGTTACGCACAGATTCGCAGCACCGGGCGCTATGTGCCCGAAAAGACGCTGACCAACGCCGACCTGGACCGCATGTTGGGCGAGCCGGTCGATCAATGGTTAGTCGACAACGTGGGCAT
>JADZBY010000014.1 GCA_020851855.1 Anaerolineae bacterium | reverse complement strand
TTTGACGATGAGGTGGACGAGATAACATGCCGAATTCGCCACCCGATTATTGACACGCGCCCCGCGCAGACGCGCTTCACCGAGTACCAGCAGGTCTTCACAAGCGCTATTCAGGGGGATGAACGACTGCGCCAGGATAGGTCACGGGAAGATGTCTACTTCATCATTGGCAAATTCTATTGTGGCTGTACACGCGGCATGACGCTCTACTTTTATCGCAGCCAGGAGCCAGCCGAAAAAGTGATCGAGCGTTTTGCCAACGATATCCATGTGCCAGGCTGGCGTGTACGATATTCGAATGCTGACCGTGTCGAGTATCGTAACGCGGAAAACACGGTAGAGGCTACGATCAGGATACGCAGCCGAGCTGGGGAAGCGCCCACCATGTACGAGGTCGATTTCACCTTTGCCGAGCCATCCCTTCCCAACTGCTATGAGATAGGGGAGTAGGGTAGAGAAACTGGGAAGTCCAGTGCAGAGCTTCTTGTTAGGTAACCCTTCGGCGTGCCGATTGGGATACGGCACAACGCACAGTATTTGCGCTATCCAACACGAAAGTAGAAACACTTAAGGAGCAAATAATGACGACCACCTGGACAATCACGGTTGACTGGGATCGCAACGGCAACTTCAGTGGTCCCTACGACGATGTGACCGCGTATGTGATCTCGGCGGACTGGACGCTCGGCATGGGACATCCGTTTCAGGAGGCCGCCGACAACTCGGTGCTCAAGCTGGTGCTGAATAACGCCGACCGGCGCTTCTCGCCGGAGAACGGCAGCAGTCCGCTGTATGGCAAGCTCGTGCCGTTCCGCCCGGTGCGCATCCAGTCCAACGACGGGACGACGACGCGCACGCACTGGGTGGGCTGGGTGGAGACGCTTCAGCCCGGCGTGGGCAAGTACGGGCCGCGGCAGATGAGCATCACGGCCAGCGGACCGCTGCAATTCTACAAGGCGACGGAGACGAAGCTGGCTCTGCAGGAGAACAAGCGCACGGACGCCATCCTGGCCGAGCTGATCAAGGAAGTGGTATTCCCGCCCAGCCTGGCGAGCGCCTGGGTGCTGGGGCGCGTGGGCAACATGGAACTCGGCGTGACGACGTTTCTGGCCGACACCAGCGCCTACAGCAGCCTGGAGCCGGGCATCCTGACGCTGGCGGTGGCCGCCGACAACTGGGTGAGCGATGGCGGGCCGTCGAACGCCAGCAAGAACGCCTTCGATACCTACCAGGCCATCCAGGACATCACGTTGGCCGAGCGCGGCAAGTTCTTCTTCGACCGGGACGGCAAGGCGGTGTTCTGGAACCGCCATCACCTGCTGCAAGGCGGGACGGCGGTCGCGACGTTCAACGACACGATGAGTGGCCTGCGCTACAGCTATGCCAGCCTGGAGCAGACCAAGAACGAGGTGATCGTCGTCTGTCATCCACGCACCATCAGCCCATCGGCCAGTGACGTGCTGTGGGAGCTGGGCGACGCCATCATCCGGGTCGAGGCGGGCCAGACGCGCGAGGTGTACGTCAAGTACGCGGACGAGGGCGGCAAGCGTATCGGCGGGCGTGAAGTGACGGTCAGCGACGTGGCCTTCGAGAGCGGCGCGGCGACCGTGAGCGTGACGGCCAACGCGAACGGCGCGACGCTGACGTTCGTCAACGGCGGCGCGCAAGCGGCCATCGTCAGCCAGTGCATCGTGCGCGGGCGCAAGATCACCGACTCGGGGCAGATGGAGGCCAACGCCACCGACGCGGCGAGTGTGATGAACTACGGTCGGCGCACGCTGCGGCTCAACCTGCCGTCCATCCCCGATCTCCAGCAGGCGCAGGCTATCGCCGACTTCGAGCGCGACCGGCGCAGCACGCCCTTTGGCCTGGTCGACGCGCTGGACCTGGTCAGCCACGGCCAGCAGGGCGGCGCGCACCATGCGCAGCAGTTGGCGCGCAGCATCGGCGACCAGATCACCGTCACGGAGACGCAGTCCGGGCACAGCGGCGACTACCTGATCCTGGGCGAGTCGCATAGCCTGAGCCAGTCGGGCACGCTGTGGAAGACGACCTGGCAGCTCGAACCCGTGCCCGCGCGGCTGCCCTGGAAGCTGGACGTAGAAGGCCGCTCCCGCCTGGACAGCCAGACGCGGCTCACCTATTAGGCCGAACAGCGGTCGGGCAGCCGGTAGCGATGCCTCGTTGGCGCACCGCTCGCCCGACCCATCGAGGAAAACGAATAGAGCAATAGAGAAGGATTTGGTTTTATGAACTGGCTCAAGTGGTTACGGAACGTCGCGACGCGCGTTGTCCTGCCTGCGGTGACGGCGGTACAGCGCGTCGCCCAGCAGCGAGAGGCGGCGAGCAAGCAGAAGCCTGAACCAAAGGCGGTGAGTGCAGCCGACGGTGTGAGCAAACCAAAACCGGCGGCGGTGCCGTCCCCTCTGCCGCCTCAGATACCACAGCGACGCACTGCCGCGCCTGACCGCACCATCGGACCGCGCATTGACCCCACGCCTGCTCCCGTCATCACGCCTGGGGAGCAGCGCTCCCTGCAGGACCTACTCGACAAGCCAAGAAACCGGGGCCTGCACCTGCTGGTCGAGCGGGATGCCGAGATCGTGCTGAAGATCGCACACCGTATACCCGGCATCCTGGAGACGGCCATACAGAACTGCCGCTCCTTCAAAGGCGCGTTCGACTACCTGCTGGCCGATGGGGTGAGCTTGGCGGAGGAGGAGATCGCTGCGCTTCTTGAGCAATCAGACCTGTACAATGCGTCTCCATGCCCGCAACGAACTGCCCGACAATTGGTCACCAACGGCCTACCATGGGATACAGAAGGAGAAGAAACATACCGCTGTTTCGATATTATCGGGCCTCATCCAATTAGCAGAGGTGCAATGCCTGTTGACAGCATTCAGGAGCAAATAGAGGACTGTTCGCCGCATCCTAATGCTGACGGCCAAAAGTACGTTGATGCGGCAGAAGCGGCGGGCATTGATCCAGTTCTTCTAGGGATGATTGCGCGAAACGAGTGGCAGAACCGGCAATGGACACGAGTATTCCCATTTGTGGTGACACAACTGAAGCCTGATTACTCCTACGGATTTGCCCAAGTCCAGCGGGGTCTTGCGGTGGACATCGTCAGCAAGCACCCTGAGCTGTTCACTGAGTATCCCCAACTCTACATTGAGGGCCAACTGGACGAAGGACGAGTGAGTTGGGAGTCATTCGTCAATGTCGATTTTAACCTGCGCCTAGCTGCCCTTCGTATCCGCGATTTAGAAACCATGATAACCAGAGATGTGGTAGCATTGGGCTTTGAAATCACTGACAGCTATTGCGGTGAGAACACGTTGTCCTCCGAAGACATCAGTAAGCTCGTGGCGGTCGCGTACAATCAACCATGGAATGTTGGTGATTCGAACGACCTTTACAGCCGAATCCGTAGCTGGGAGACTATGGAGGAAAGGCGTGCTGCTGTACTTCGCACAATGGATATTGACCATGTACAGAACGTTTGGGGCAATAAGTCAATAATTGAATCGGAGATTGGTGTTCCTTTAGGATGCCGATAGAGGGAGATGCGGCCCCATGCCGAAGCGTATATGTAGGACAGCATCTGTGGGTGCTACCCTGTTGCTATTTGCATGCTTCCTGCTTTTAGGTGGAGCGCTTTTGGCTGTTTCACCGTGTCTACAACCCATTTCCGCGGTTGATATACCGGCGCAACCACTTTCCGCATTCATGGGTACCGAAGATCTGGACGTTAACCGGTTTGTCCATACTGCGTTTGCTATCGTAAATGAGAAGACACGACCTCTCGCCAGTGCTTCCATGGACCTTCTCATGGTCCATTACGTTTGTCAGGGAATAGACTGTCAGCCTGCCATTGTGGGGCTAGATGTGCGAGCCAAACGTCATGCAGCCTGTACGCTGATGGGCCTGAATCAGCGTACAGACCATGAGGCAGTGGTGCAGTTCAACGCAAATGATCGCACTGTCGAGGCGCGCACGTTCCCATCATCTTCTTCAGCGCCGGTTACAGAGGATTGGGCAGCAGCTTCCAGCTCTCTGAACAACGTGATAGAAATCGCCTATGAAGCAGAGGGCAAACAGTTCGTGGCAGATCAGAATGGTCAGCCCTATACACTCTTCATCGTGCGTCAGAAAGAGTATTGGCGCGTTAGCTTCGGAACAGACATGACATTCAATGACGTTTCTGAAGTCACCGTTATGATCGACGCCCTGACCGATCAAGTTCGCGACGATTGCCGTGCGACAGTATCTCCACGCCGATGTCCATGAGACACAACAACAGCACCTTGGCGCGCCTTTTCCTGCTGAGCATATGCGCGTGCCTGGGTTTCAGTAGAAGGCCGCTCCCGCCTGGACAGCCAGACGCGGCTCACCTATTAGGCCGAACAGCGGTCGGGCGGCGGGTAGCGACGCCTCGTTGGCGCACCGCTCGCCCGACCATAAGAAGAAAACGAATAGAGCAATAAAGAAGGATTTGGCTTTATGAACTGGCTCAAGTGGTTATGGAACGTCGCGACGCGCGTCGTCCTGCCTGTGGTGACGGCAGCACAGCGCGCCGCCCAGCAGCGAGAAGTGGCGAGCACGCAGAAGCCTGAACCAAAGGCGGTGACGCCAGCCAACGGTGTGAGCAAACCAAAACCGGCGGCGGAGCCGTCCCCTCAGCCGCCTCAGATACCACAACGGCGCACTGCTCCACCGGACCGCGACATCGCGCCGCGCATCGACCCCACGCCTGCTCCCGTCATCACGCCTGGGGAGCAGCGCGCCCTGCAGGAGCTACTCGAAAGGCCAAGAAACCGGGGCTTGCACCTGCTGGTCGAGCCGGATGCCGAGATCGTGCTGAAAATCGCGCACCGTATACCCGGCATCCTCGAGACAGCCATACAGAACTGCCGCTCCTTCAAAGGCGCGTTCGACTACCTGCTGGCGAATGGTGTGAGCTTGGCCGAGGAAGAGATCGCTGCGCTTCTGGAAATGAGTGCTCCTGACGATGCGTTCATACCGT
>JADZBY010000013.1 GCA_020851855.1 Anaerolineae bacterium | reverse complement strand
GTATTTGAACGCCGCGCCGCCCGACGTGCGCCCCATCCTGGAAGCGATTCGGGACATTGTCCGGCGCGCCGTGCCAGATGCGAAAGAGACGATCAGCTACCAGATGCCTGCCTTCAAGCTCGACCATGTCTTCATGTTCTTCGCCGCCTTCAAGCGCCATATCGGCGTCTACCCGCCGGTGCATGGTGACGACGCCCTGGAACGCGATTTGCAGCCGTTCCGTGGCGAGAAGGGCAACCTAAAATTCCCGCTCGATCAGCCCATGCCCTATGACCTCATTCGCCGCGTTGCGCTGGCCCTTGCCGAACAAGCCTCGACGTGAGCACATGCCCGGTCGTCGAGCGCTGGGGCTGTTCTGACGAAGCCCGCACATCCGCGCTGGCAATTTGCCCAGGCGATGTTAGAATCACGTTTGCTGGTCAGAACAAGCGTTCCCGTTGGTGAGTGGACAGCAAGCGACAATCATGGATAACCGCACGCCCCCGGCAGACAGCCTCGACGACTGGTTCCCGCGCGATAGCGATGGCCGCCCGCTGCACCTGGACGGTGGCGCGTCCGGCGTGCGGCTCGGCGTCGTCGTGGGCGGCTCGCTCGCCAAGGGGCTGGATGTCAAGCTCGACCGCGACACCGAGATCGAGGACCTGGCCGTCGGGCGTTATGTCGTCGTGCGCGGCAAGCACAAGCGCTTTTTTTGCATGATCACCGACGTGATCCTGGACGCGACGAACCCATCCATCCGCAGCGACCCGCCCGATCTGAGCGACCCGTTCTTACGCGAAATCTACGTCGGCACGGCGGCGTTTGGCACGATTCACGTCGCCCCGATGCTGTCCATTGACGATACGGAATCCGAGCCGAAGCCGGTGAAGACCATCCCCGGCCACTTTATGCCCGTCGAGATTGCCGAGCCGGGCGATGTGAACGACGTGTTCGGCAAAGCGGACGCCACACATTTCAATGTCGGCACGCCGCTCGAACTGGAAGGTACACAGGTCAACCTGGACCTCAAGCGGCTGGTCGAGCGCTCGGTAGGCGTCTTCGGCAAGAGCGGCACGGGCAAGAGCTTCCTGACGCGCATCATCCTGGCGGGCATCATCCAGCGCGAGATGGCCGTCAACCTGATCTTCGACATGCACAACGATTATGGCTGGGAAGTGGCCGACGAGCGCGGACCACGCGCCAAGGGCTTGCGCCAGCTTTTCCCCGGCAAGGTCAGCATTTTCACCCTGGACGAGGAGTCGTCACAGCGCCGCAACGCCAAGTACGACTACGTGGTCACGCTCGGCTACGACGAGATCGAGCCGGAAGACCTGGCCATGCTCAAGCTGACCATGAACATCTCCGATGGGATGCTCGACGCGGCCTATACGCTGCGCAAACGCTGGGGCGAAGGCTGGATCAAGCGCCTGCTCGATGCGACCGGCGACGAGCTGGACGACGTGGTCGAAAACACGAACGTCAGCGGCGCCTCGCTCACCGCGCTGGCCCGCCGCCTGGAGCGCTTCGAGCGCTTCGAGTTCCTGCGCAAAGACGGGGCCATCGGGGACAGCGTGCAGATGATCCTGGATTACGTCGTGGAACAGCAGCGCAGCGTCGTTTTGGAGTTTGGGCGCTACGGCTCGGCGCTGGAAGCCTACATCCTGGTCGCCAACTACCTGACGCGGCGCATCCATGAGGAATACGTCAAGCGCGTCGAGCAATCCCTGGGCGACAAGTCGCTGGAGCCGCCGCAGCTGCTGATCACCATCGAAGAGGCGCACAAATTTCTCGACCCGCTCATCGCACGCCAGACGATTTTCGGCGTCATCGCCCGCGAGATGCGCAAGTATAACGTCACCATGCTCGTGGTCGACCAACGGCCCAGTGGCATTGACGAGGAAGTCATGAGCCAGATCGGCACGCGCATCACCGCCCTTTTGGACAACGAGCGCGACATCGCCGCCGTGCTGACCGGCATCCCCGGCGCGGGCGGCCTGCGCGAAGTGCTGGCCCGGCTGGACACGAAGCAGCAGGCCATCATCCTGGGCCACGCCGTGCCGATGCCCGTTGTGGTGAAGACGCGCGCCTATGACACGGACTTCTATAAGGAAGTGTCGGGCCTGAACGGGGCTGAAAACGGCGAGGCGAGCGCCGCAAAACCGCGCCTGGGCAGCACCGGCAAACGCCGCCTGGGCTGAGCGCCGCCACGGCGGACCTCATCCGGGCAGCAGGCCGAGTGTGCGCAGAGTCCGGCGCAGCGTGCGTTTGACCTGCGCACGCAGCGGCGGACGCCCGACCAGCGCTTGGTTGTAGGCATTGGTGAAGGCGCGCACGGCCCGCGCCACGCGCCACGACGCGCCAACCGGCGGAAACGACCTCGGCGCGCCGTCCACGACCGCACAATGATAGTCCATGAACTGCTCGGCGCGGCTGTCCCGCGTGGGATGCTCGCCCGACGCCAGCCCGATGTTCGCCGTCAGTGCGCGCCGGGTATGGGCGTGTAACCAGCCGCGCCGCAGGCTCAGCAGCGCCAGCCGAAGGTCCCAGTACGTCGGCGCGCCGCTTTTTGCCTCGGCCAGCGCCTGTGGCAGATCGTCCCCGGCTCGCAACGGCACGTCTTCGGGTAACTCAAAGGGCAGGCGGAAGTCGGTCAAATCTGGCGCGGCGCGCGTCCAGCGGTCGGCCCATGTCGCCCAGCCCCACGCGCTGAAGCGCGGCGACAGGATGGCGTCGAACGGGTAGCCCAGCAGCGCACCCTTGAGCAGGTGAGGGAAGCCGCCCACAGAGAAGACACGCTCGTCGGCGGCATACCGGTCCAGGAGCAAACACAGCGCCTCGTAAAAGTGTGGCGCGGGCAGCACGTCGTCTTCCAGGATCACCGCCCGCCTGTGCTCCGCCAGCGCTTGCGAGACGCCGTCGAGGATGTTCGCGTTGCAGCCGTAGTTGCGCTCCCGGCGCACCAGCCGGACGTGCGCCCAGTCGGCCTTTTTGATAGTATTACAGACTTCATCCACGGCGGGCTGCGTCTCGGCCTGTGGCGGACCATCCACAAAGGCAATGAGGTACTCAGGGCGCACGCTCTGGTCGCGCAACGCCTGCAAGACGCGCTGTGTCGACGCGGCGCGCTTGAAGGCGAACAGCACGACGGGTATCTGGCCTGTGGATTCTCGCGTCATGCCTGGTGGATTCCTGCGTTGTTGGTGTGCATAAGGGAAGCGCCCGGACTGCTCAATTTCCTGCGAGCTGCGAGGGTGCTCAAGGAGCGGACCATGACGATTGATCAGAACACAGTGGCGGAGCTTTTGCAACTGGGTGGGCAGTATTTCCTGCCGGTAGCGGCGCTGCTGCGCGCCATCTACTCCGGCATACGCGGCAAATTCCCGGAAGGCTTCGCCCAGATCGGCGCGGCCAGCCTCTTTGCCGGCCTGACCGCTGCGGTGAACGGCGACCAGCCCGACCTGGGAGCCATCATCTTACAGATTCTTGGCAACACCGTGTTCATGGCCGGCCTGCTGTCCTTCATCATGACCTACCTGCTGCGCCTGCCCAACCGTGGCATCACCTTCGATGCCATCGTCGGTGGCGTGCTGGGCCTCATCGCCTGGGCCATCTGGGTCCCCGTCCTGCAGAACGATTGGCCGTGGTGGACGGCTCCGCTGGCCGTGGCGGCGGGCGCGGCGGCCCTGGTCATCCTGCGCCGCCTGCTCCGCCAAATCGTGAAACTGGTGCGCATCGCCACGTATGCCATCGTCATCGGCCTGATCCTCGTCGTCGGGGCGGGGGCGATCCTATTGCTGCAAACGCTGCTCAATACGCCCGCGTGAGATGATCCTTGCGCGCGCCGGGGCGTGGCCAATTCTCACCAAATATTTCGCTAACGTTTATGATAGAAATCCCGTGCGCTGTTATGCTGATAGAGACACCCGTCTCGCATTCAGCTTGTGGAGGCTCGCGATGAAAAACTCAGCTCGTGCCCTCTCGCGCCGTGACATGCTGCGGATGGCTGGCGCTGGTGCGCTCGGCGTCACCGCCGCCCATCACCTCGGCTTTAATCCGCAACACGTCTTTGCCCAGGGGCAGTCCGGCCCGGCCCCCATCGCCTTCTTCACCAAAGACCTGGGCGATATACGCCTCACCATCATCCGCGACCGCATCGGCGCGCTCGATCCGGCCGTCCTCGGCGCAAACGCCCCGGAAGGCGCGGTGGCCGAATTGCTGGCGCAGAGTAACCTGCCTACCAACCAGGTTAACAACACCTTCAACGTCGCCCTGCTCCAGGCGGGCGACCGGCTCGCGCTGCTGGACACGGGCAACGGCGTGGCGCAGGGCAGCCTGGTGGCCACGCTTGGGCTGCTCGGCATCGCGCGCGACGCCATCACGGATGTGGTCATCTCGCACATCCACCCCGACCACATCACCGGCGCGTTGGACGGCGGTAACCTGACCTTCCCAAACGCCATGTATCATTATCCAGAGGCGGAAAAAGCAGTTGTGGACGCTGCCGGCTCGGACGGCGGCATGATGGATAATAACAAAGCGATTCTTTCGGCGGCGGATGCGGCGGGCCAACTGGACGTGTTCACGGCGGATGTCGAGGTGCTGCCCGGCGTGACCGCTATCGCCGCGCCGGGCCATACGGCGGGCCACACCGCCTTCCGGCTCGATTCCGGCGGCGCGTCGTTGCTCTGCACCGTCGACTCGGCCATCCATCCCGTCGTCTCGCTGGCCATGCCAGACTGGCACGCCGCCTT
>JADZBY010000012.1 GCA_020851855.1 Anaerolineae bacterium | reverse complement strand
CATGGCTCTGCTTGGCCCGTCGGGCTGCGGCAAATCGTCCACGATGCGCATGATCGTGGGCCTGGAAGAGCTGACATCCGGCGAAATCTACTTTGACGACCGCCTGATGAACCGCGTCCAGCCGCAGGATCGTAACGTGGCGATGGTCTTCGAGACGTACGCGCTGTATCCGACGCTGACCGTGTTCGAAAATCTCGCCTTTCCGCTGCGCTCCGCCGGGATGAAGGGCGAAGAAGTCAACAAGCGGGTGCGCGACATCGTGGAGATTCTCCAGGTGCAGGACATCCTCGACCGCAAGCCGGGCAGCCTGAGCAGCGGCCAGTCGCAGCTGGTCGGGCTGGGGCGCGCCCTGATGCGCCAGCCAAACGTGTTCATCATGGACGAGCCGATCTCGCACCTGGACACGCGCCTGCGCAGCCGGATGCGCTCGTACATCAAGCGGCTGCACATCGACCTGGGCTACACGATGCTGTACGTGACGCACGACCAGGAAGAGGCGATGGCGCTCGCCGACCGGATCGCGATCATGGACGTGGGCAACATCGTGCAGATCGGGACGCCGCAAGAGGTCTTTCACCACCCGGTGAGCACCTATGTGGCCGGCTTCGTGGGCGAGCCGCCCATGAACTTCCTGGACTGCGAGGCCATCCCGGAGAACGGCTCGTACCGGCTGAGCTTCAAGGGCAGGCCGGTGCCGCTGCCCGCCGATGCGCAGGCCATCATCCGGAACCAGGCGTTGCCGCGTGACGTGTCCGTGGGCATCCGGGCCTTCTACGTGGACATCGGCGCGCAGCAAGACGCCCGGCACACCATCCCCGCCGAGGTGTTCGTGGTCGAGCCGATGGGCGATAGCGCCGTGGTGAGCGTCAACGTGGACGATCTGCGTCTGCAAGTCGTCACCGACCCGGAAACGTCCGTGCGCGGCGGCGATAGACTCTGGCTGGCGCTGGAGCCGTCGCACATCCTGCTCTTTGACCGGCAAACGGGGAAACGCCTGCAATAAGTGACCTTGCCCGGCGGGCCGAGGGCCGGTCGAGCGGCGGAAAGGGGTGCGGCATGGCTGGGGACACCTTATCCCACCAGCAAATCGCCAGGATGATCGACATCAGCGCCGTCCAGGCGTTCAACGGCGAGGCCGATATTCGGGAATTGGTGCAGGCAGCCGTCAGCTTTGGCTTTGGCGCGGTGCACGTGCTGCCGGCGTGGGTGTCGTTCGCCAGAAAGCTGCTGGCCGGGGCGTCGAACATTGCCCTGGGCGCGCCGGTAGGCTTTCCATCGGGCGGCAACCACACGGCCACCAAGTGCGCCGAGGCCGTTCAGCTGGTGGCGGACGGCGTGGACGAGATGGACATCATGATCAACGTCGGCAAGCTGCGCTCTGGCGACGACATGTACGTGCTTGACGAGCTGAGCGACGTGATTCACGCCACGCGCGTGCCCGCTAAAGTCATCCTGGAGACGCACTACCTGACGCGCGCCGAAATCGAGCGGGCCTGTGACATATGCGTGCAGGCGGGCGCGGCCTTTGTGAAAACCTCGACCGGTTGGGCCGACACAGGCGCGACGGTCGAGAACGTGGGCTGGATCGCCGCGCGAGTCGGCGGGCGCGTCGGCATCAAGGCGGCGGGCGGCATCCGCGACCTGGATAGCCTGCTGGAGATGTACCGGCTCGGCGCGCGGCGCTTCGGCATCAACCTGTATGCCGCCATCGAGATCGTCAAGGCCTGCCAGCATTTGCCCAGCGGAATGGTGGAAGTGCAGCCATGACAGCCATTTTGGCCTATGACCTGGGGACCGGCGGCTGCAAGGCGTCCCTGTACGATGGTTCGGGCCGCTCGCTCGCGTCTGTTTTCCACGCCTACGAGACGTTCTACCCGCACCCGGCGTGGCACGAGCAGCGCCCGGAAGACTGGTGGAACGCCGTGGTGACCAGCACGCGGGAATTGCTGGCCACATCCGGCGTGGATACCGGCGCGATCCGCGCCCTTGCCCTGTCCGGGCAAAGTCTGGCCGTCGTGCCGCTCGACGCGGACGGGCGAGTCCTGCGCGACACCGTGCCGATCTGGTCGGACACGCGGCCCATCGAGCAAGCGGCGCGTTTTTTCCAGCGCGTCGACGAGGACACGTGGTATCTGGCGACCGGCAACGGCTTCTCGCGCGAGACGTACTCGGCCTTCAAGATCATGTGGTATCGTGAGCACGAGCCGGACCTGTTCGCGCGCACGGCGGCCATCGTCGGCTCGAAGGACTACATCAATTTTCGGCTCACGGGCGCGCTGTGCACCGATCATTCGTATGCGTCGGGCAGCGGCCTGTACAACCTTCAGCGGCGTTGCTTTGACGAGGTGTTTCTGGCGGCGAGTGAGCTTTCCGCGTCGCTCTTCCCGCGCATCGAGGAGTCGACGGCGTCGTTGGGCCGCCTGACTGCGCCCGCCGCCGAGGCGCTGGGCCTGCCGCGACACGTCGAAGTCTTTTGCGGCGGCGTGGACAACTCGTGCATGGCGCTCGGCGCGGGCAACGTGCGCGACGGGGCCATCTACCTGTCGCTCGGATCGTCGGCGTGGTTGGCCGTCTCGTCGGCGCAGCCCGTCGTGGACCGCGCGATCAAGCCGTTCGTCTTCGCCCACGTCATCCCGTGCATGTACACCTCGGCCACCT
>JADZBY010000011.1 GCA_020851855.1 Anaerolineae bacterium | reverse complement strand
GGGGCCATTTTCAAACACCCGGTGTTTGGATGTTTGGATGTTTGGGCCACTTTTGCGAGAGTGGGGCGGTGGGGCGGTCCTGCTGACGGTCAGCAAACGGATAGGGGTGCCCGTTGCACCCCTGCAACAGCCGCAAGGGGGAGCGCTGTGAGAAAACAGGCAGAGAGACACGGAGGGACCGAAAATGAGGGCTGACAGGATAGAGGCTCGGGATGCCAGATTGATCGCCAGGATCGTCGCGCGTGAGCAAAAGAGCGCCGGTGGATGGCAGGCCCTCGCCAGGCGATCGGGGATCGCGGCCGGTAGCCTGCTCTACATCGCCGAGGGCCGCCGCCGCCCATCGCCATCGATGCGGCGCAGGTTAGAGCGGGCTGGCCTGACGCCACAACGCATGTCGCCAGACACCCCGGCATGGCACGCGTCCGTCGCCGCCATCGTGGCCTGGGCCGAACAGCCGCCGCCCCGCCAGCGCTGGACTAGCTACTCGGGCAAGGCCCGGTAAGGGTCATTTCTGAGCATCAGTGTCCCTTGAGTAACACCGCAATGTACAGCGTGTGCGGCGGCGGTGTTGGCGTCGGGCTCGGTGTGGCCGTCGGTGTTGCGGTCGGGCTCGGTGTGGCCGTCGGCTCAGGCGTGTCGGTCGGGATTTGCGTCGCCGTCTCCATCGGGTAGCCGTCCCACTTGATAGGCGTGGCCGTGACAGGCCCAGGGTAGGCGTGATCGGTCAGGACGATGGCGGTGCGAAACTCGGAGTCGTCCTGACCGCGAGCCGTCAGCGCGGCGCCAGCGTATAGCGAGACCAGGAGTGCGAGCATCGCAAAGACAGACCCGTAGCGCATCATCTCACGCCCCCGCGTGGATCGTCAGCCCGCCGTCCATCACGATCGACTCATCCAGCCACTTGCCTGAGCGCGTGCGGAAGCGCGCCCAATAGAACTTGTCCGTGATGACCTTCTCGCCGGCGACATGCTGCCACGCCTGTGCGCTCGCGTATCCTGGCGGCAAGGCAGGTGCCGTGTCGATCGGGTAGCGGTAGTTGGCCACGATCAGCGGCGCGCCGGGCATGATGGTGGCGAGCTGCGGCAGGTTCTCGGCGACCCACGACTGGCGCGTATAGAGCGCGGTGGGAACGCCAATCAACCCGAGCCCTGACAGATAGTTGCGCAGATCAGAGTCGGCCTTCGTCGGGTTGGCGCCCTCAAGGTCAAGCGCAATTGTCGGGAGCTTCGTCATCTTATTGATGGCCGGCGTCAGCGCCGCCATCTGCGATTGCCACGAGACCAAGAAACTGAAGTAGACGTAGCCGAACCAGGGCATGCCGGCGGACGCCGCGCCCGCCGCGTACAGGTGCCACTCGGGATCGGTCAGCGTGCCGGCGGCCAGGCGGATCATGGCGGCCTGGCATCCGTTCCACTTGAGCGCCCTCCAGTCGATGTCAGCCGGGTCCTGCCAGGCGCTCACGTCGACGAAGCGGGCGCCGGCGGGCAGCGTCACGGCCGGCCCGAGCTGGCGCTCGATGATTGGCACACTTGGCCGCGGCTTGAGGTTCGGCGCCCAGCTCCACCCGGCAACCGGCCAGTCAATCTGCATCCAGTCGCCCTGGCGCTTGAGCGCGCGGACCTTGTGGCCGTTGACCATCGCGCAGACGACATTCGCCGTCGACGGCGTTGAGATCACTGGATCACTGCGCACGTTGAGGCCCTTGGTCGCCTCAACGGTGTGCGTCCAGTCCGCCGGCACGTCGGTGCGCGCGCAGTCTGCGCCGCTGGGTACAGCGGGCTTTTGCTGACCGTCAGCAACCACGGCCGCGATCAGCTCGCCGTTGAACTCGTTGGCATCGTTCATCTCGTAATCTCTCCATCTCGCAGTATCGCCGTAGCTGAACACGCACGCGCACACCACATCGGCGTCGCGCTCCAGCTCGCGTGCGTAGTCGCGCATGTACTGCCAGTACGTGGTCTCACTGATGCCGGACCCGGGCGCGCGCCAGCCGCCGCCGACCCACTGGCCTCCGATTTGCACGCGGTCGAGCCCGCACTCGGTGATCGCCCAGCGCATTCCGACGGCAGCCTGGCGCAGCATCCGGTGGCGCAGCAGGTTATGACCGTCCTGCGCGGCGGGTAGGTTGATCGCGCCGTACTCGTGCAGGCCGATGATGGCCGTGTCCTGGCCGCCGCTCAGGAAATAGCTATCCATGAACGCATCGAACAAGGTCGGCGACGGATTACCCGTGGCGAAGTTTCCGATGATCGCGCGCAGGCCGCGAGCCGCAAGGATGACCGAGCGCCGGGCCTCGACCTCGCCGTACCATTGTGCATCGTCGACGCTGTTGAGACGGATCTCGTTGGCGCCCTCGACCCAAATGTTACCTGCAGGCCGCACGTCCGCGAGCCTGACAAACATCTCCGCACACAATCGCGCATCGCCGAACTCGGGATGTCGGCGCAGGTCGCTCAGTTGCTCGATGTCCGCCGGCGAGACCTTGCGATAGATGACCTGGCAGGCCGGGGCTGCCTGAGCCACGCCGAACGCCCGGGCCGGGTCGTCGATGACCTTGAGCCAGCGCACACCGGCGGCCAATGCGCGGTTGCTCCATTCGCTGGCCTGGGCATCCCAGCAGGCGTCGTGGATCGTGAGTTTCATGGCAGCGGCGTAATGCCGCATCCGATCGTTGTGGAGGGCGCATCGCAGTTGATCCGGTAGCGACTGTAGACCCAGGCCGCGCCGATCATGAGCAGCAGCGCCAGGACGAAGATGATAAAGAGCGAGGAGCCGTCACGTCTGTCCATGATGTTTTTTCTATCGAAAATAGAGTGCCGACATACGTATACCATCTCCGATTGCCAAGGCCGTAGCTGGCGCAACGCCGAAATCTCCAGCATTGTTGTCTATCGTCATAACTGCCGATGTGCTGGCAGCGGTGATGCGCGTTGCGCCAAT
>JADZBY010000010.1 GCA_020851855.1 Anaerolineae bacterium | reverse complement strand
CGCCGCGCAATACCGGTCCAGTATTGCCAACGGTTCTCGCGCTCCCAGTGCCCGCAATGCGCCTTCCAACGCTCGACTGATACGCGGTTCTTGGCTCCGCTGCACGGTGGCGGCCACACTGCCCGTTGCCTTGTACCGCCGAATGTAGCGCTTGATACTCCCTGTGCTCACTCAGTAGGTCTCGGCTATTCAGCTCTGGGTTTTACCCTCTTGCCAGGCCGCTATTACTCGTTCCCGCAAATCCGTGGAGTAAGCTCTCATTCTGCTCTCCCTGCTCACTCCCCAATAGTAGATCATCCTTCTCAAGAGTTGCCCTGGAGTTGCACTTGCCAGACTGATAATCCTGGAAGTGCGCGTAGCGCCGTTATTGAGCCAGCACGACGGACCAAGAAAGGTCGCTGGCAGCGCGAACCCAGCGATGTGGGGCTACGCGGTGAATGCATCACGGGCGCAGATGTCCGCGGTAGCCCCTCGGAAGAACCTGTCAAGGCAAGAGAACGATTGAGAATCCCCTCCAAACACGCCGAAGACTCGCTGTTCGCCACGTGGGATCGGCCTGCGCCCAAGCCGTCAGCATGCGCTACCCAACCGGGGAGTAGGTGAGCGATTGACTGCCCTGCGCGGCTTGCATCTGCCTGTCTGCCTCGCAGCGCCGATCCCGACGCGGATACCGCCCTGCGATCAGACCGCCTCCAGCCATTTCAACGCCTCATCAGCGTCACCGAAGACCTCGATAGTTAGGCCCTGCTTGGAGTACGCGTCGATGAAGCGCTGCATGTTAAACTTGCCGACGATCTTGTCTGGCAAGACGATGGCCCAGTACTTCCAGCCCGCCTGAAACACACGCGGGAACCAGTCCTGCTGGCACCACTCTGTGTCTTCGGTGGACAGCGTGGAATTCTTGCGGTCGTCAGATAGCCACTTCTGAGCGCCCTTGTCCTTGAAGGTCTCCAGGCCCTTCTCGAGTACCTTCCGAAACTCCTCACCGTATATGAACTTGTGGAACTGGTGATGCACGATTTTCGTGTCTGGGTAGAACCAGAGCGTGGCGTACTCACTATCCGAGATCGTCGTCGAAGACATGATGAAGGCCTCCTTGGATGCGCAATGCGGCAGGGTTGGTCTGAAGCTGGATTCCGCTGTTCCCGACAAGGTCGGGCTCCCTTCAAGATGTAGCCAAGCTCCTCCTAACTCCTCACGGGGTTCGTTCGTCAGAGCGAGTCTGTACACGCATGTCAAGAAGAATCGACGACAACTTAGTGTGGGTTATGATGAACGCGCTCCTGATCACGTGCCCGGATACGATGTGCACTAGTACAAGAGGTTCGCCGGGCCGGACTACTCATGAGGCGCGATGGCTGGCCGATGAGCAATCCGGAACGCTTCCTCCATCGTGTCGACAAACCGAAGCGCCGGCCTGCAAAGATTGAAGGTGAGTAGCAACATCAGGCGGAGGAGCTTATCCCGCCCAACCACCAGGATGTACTTCACGTCGCGCCGCCGTGCGTATGCCTGCGACTCTCTCAGTGGCTGAAATGCTTGCGGCAAGCTTGCCGGGTGGGTGATGTCTATCAGAATTGCATAACGGTGCTGCGCTCCCTCGTCGCCGAGTTCACCCACAACCGCCTCATTGATAACGTGGAATTCCTCCAAACTCAGGTGACCCTCCAGATGAACGCAAAGAATCTCATGAGGAACCTGCCAGAAGACCTGATAGGGCATGAGTGCTCCAATGCGAAGTGCAGTGCCGCTAACCACTATCCTGCCGCTCATGGCGGGACGTATCACGGATGAGCCAGATTGACCACTAGAGCATCGTATCAAGCGCTCCCAGCAGCAGCCCTTCATCGAGGGGCTTCGGGAAATAGGCTCGGAAGCCCGCGAGTGTTGCATCTTCACGGAGCTTGGAATTGTGATAGGCCGTAATTGCAATACAAGGGACGTCCGCCGTGAGCGGGCTGGCCTGCATCTCGGAAAGAAGTTGCCAGCCATCCTTGTCCGGCAGCGCCAGATCGATGATGGCCGCATCGTATGTGCTGCCCGAATGGAACAGGAGTTGTTCAGCTTCCGTACTGTCATTGGCAGCATCGACAGCAATGCCCAAGTGCCCAAGCAGGGTGGTCAATAACACCTGGCCATCGGCATCGTCCTCGACAACCAGAACACGTGAATTCCGAACAATCATCATAAACTCCCTTTAGATGTTCAGTGCCTCGGCGAGAGCTGGAATATCAACCAGAAGCGACACCAGGTCCTGAATGAACGTTTCGACGGTGAGCGGTTTGGTCAGGTAGTTGTGAAAGCCTGCCGCAACCGCACGCTCCCGGTCACCCACCATGGCATGGGCCGTGAGAGCAATCGCCGGGATGTCTTTCAGGGAGGGGTCATTCTGCATCACGTCAATGAGGCCCCAACCATCCAGTACCGGCATGGACAGGTCAGAGATGATGAAACGGGGCTTCACGGCGCGAATGACGGCCAATCCTTCAGCGCCATTGAGGGCGGTACAGGTATTGGCTCCGTATTCGTTGAGGATAAGTTGGGCGACCAACAGGCTATCGTCTTCGTCGTCAACAACGACGATATCCCAGCCTTTGAGGAGGTCTTTTGGCAAAGCAAACATGGTGTTTCTCTCCGCTCAAAGAGTCTGCGACGTCGTTCTCAGCGGGAGGGACACGGTAAAAATGCTGCCCTTGCCCAGTTCACTTGTAACGCTCACGGTCCCCCCCATAGCGCGTGTGTACTTCTGGACGATGGCGAGGCCCAATCCGGTGCCACCATACTTGCGCTTCGACGTCTGATCCACCTGTCGAAACTCATCGAAAATGTACTCGCGTGCGTGCGGTGGGATGCCGATGCCTGTGTCCTCGACGACAATGCTCCAGGCGCTATCCAGTCGACTAACCGCAAGCGTCACCTGTCCTTGTTCGGTGAATTTGATGGCGTTGCCGAGCAGATTGATGGCGATTTTGGAGATGGCCTCTTCGTCGCCGTACAGGGTGTCGGGAAGGCCAGCATCGAAGCGTAGGGCAAATGCGATGCCCTTTTTCTCGGCCAGCACGCCGATCTCGTCTTGCCAGCGTTTAGCAAGCTTTCCCGGCGAGAAGGGTTGATTAGCCAATTCCAACCGGCCTGCCTCCACGCGGGACAGGTCGAGAAAGTCATTGATAAGGTGTAGGAGCCGCCTGCTGTTAGACCGGATGCGATTAAGGTAGCCCTCCGTTTGGCTGTTGAAGTCCGTGCCGGCAATCCGGTTCAGGATGACGCCTGTAAATCCCTCAATCGCGTTCAGTGGTGTGCGCAGCTCGTGCGACATCGTGGAGAGAAACTCCGACTTGAGGCGCGAACTCTCCTCAGCCATTTGTTTAGCCGCCTGCAAGTCCTTGATGAGTTGCTCACGTTGGGCGGTCACTCGCTCCAGGTCTTGCTTGACGCGCATGAACTCGTCAACGGTGGCATCCAGTTCGACAGCGCTGTCTTTCAATTGCTGGTGGAGCTTCGCGTTGGCTTGCTGAAGCTCTGTAATGAGGGCTTCGCGTTCTGACTGGTGGCTGCCCTCCAGCACTCGCATGTCTGCATTCATGGGGAGGGATTATCCTTGTGTCGGCAGTGGCTCACAAAGAGGCCCTGCGTGGCTAAGGTGAAATGCCAATCGTATCCGGAAACCTACAACTGTGATCATACTGCGGCATTGCGCTTTCATTCCCGTAGGCACTGTGAATAATCTGTGAATTTGTCGATGGACTCTTGAGAACGTGAGTTACCCTCGCACAGGCCAGTGAAGCGCGCCAGGCGCCCAGTGCGCCACTGTACCGACCTCACCACGTTGTTTCGGCTTGGTCGAATTATCAACACTTCCCGTTTGGGGCAGCCAACTCTCCCACTTTGTCAAAAGGCTTTTACACAGCGTCACTCCTTTGTCTCCGTACGCCGGGTGCTACGTCAATCCTCTCATAGGGCAAGAAACGGCAATGATTATTGTAACTTCGTCCGTGCTGTGGTGTGCGGCCCGGTTGCATTTTCTGCGAAACAGCACTATACTGATCAAAGCGCTTTTACTCCAAAGAGCGAGTCCTATGGGTGCAACGATCTTTGACGTCGCAAAGCGAGCCGGTGTCTCCATCGGCACGGTGTCGCGCGTGATCAACAACCGCGATCGTGTGCACCCCGAAACGCGCGAGCGCATCCTCCAGGCAATGCGCGATCTGAACTTCCATGCCAACGCCTCGGCGCAGGCGCTTGCCAGCCAGCAAACCGATACGGTCGGCCTCGTCATCCCGCAGGTAAACGACTCGTTTTTCTTCGGTCTAGTGCGCGGTGTCGAGGATACGGTCACGGCGGCGGGTTACAGCCTGCTCATCGTCAGCCAGCCACCACAATCGGCCAACCACCACTACATGCGCCTCTTCCAACGCGGGCACGTGGATGCCATGATCATCGCCGCCATTGAAGTGCCGCGCGCTAACGTAGCCGACATGGCGACGCGCGTCCCAATCATTTTCATCCAGCAGGAAGGTCCCAAGAACGTGCCAGCCGTGCTGGCCGATAACTACGGCGGCGCGTGTGAGATGACGCAGCACCTGCTGGAGCACGGCTACCGGCGCATCGCGTACATCACCGGCACAGACAACACGCCCGACAACCGGCACCGCCTCCGCGGCGTGCGGGATACGCTTGCCGCACACGGGCTGTCCCTTCCCGATCACTTCGTCGTCCGGGGCGATTTTCTACGCGGCAGCGGCCATGCCGCCATGCGGGCGCTGCTCGATTCGGTCGAGCGCCCGGAAGCCGTCTTTGCTGCCAACGATCAGATGGCCGCCGACGCCATTCTTGCCGCACAGGAGGCGGGTCTGAGCGTGCCGGGCGACATCGCCATCACCGGCTTCGACGACGTGCCGATGGCGAGTTATATGTCACCCACGCTGACGACGGTTCACCAGCCCATCTACGACCAGGGGGCCTACGCAGCCCGGCTTGCCCTGGACTCGCTCAAAGCCGACCAGGAGCGGCGAACTGTCATGGCCCCGCGGATTACCTTGCCAACGAGGCTTGTGGTGCGGCGCTCGTGCGGCTGCGAGGGCTGAGATGCTTGCGCACTCGCCACAAGAGCAACAGTGCGCAAGCGGAGCGTGCAGTTCAAGGAGGTATGCCGGAGCATGACAGTTTGCGGTTGAAACACCAAGATTGTTCGATCTTTGAAAGGAGTCTATCGTATGTATCGCGCTTTTCGTCCCATGCTAGCGTCGTTGCTGCTCATTGCTGCCCTGTCCATTGGTCTCGTCGGCGCACCGGCTGTCGCCCAGGACACGCCGATGGCCGATTCCATCCGGGTGTCCGTCGTCGCTGGGGCGATGCAGAACACCATGACGGGGCTGGTCGCCACGTACCAGGAAGCCAACCCGGGCGTGGAGATCACTCTGGAACTCGAGCCGGAAGGCGGCGCGTTCCAGGCGCTCGTCGCGGCGGGCAACCAGCCCGACCTGATCATCACCTCGCTCGGGCCGCAGCTTGGCACGCTGGCCGCCCAGGATGCCGCCTTGCCATTGGAAGACCTCGAAGGCGCAGCAGAGTTGTTTGATCGGCTGGAGCCGCGCTCACTACAACGGTTATACGGCCACAACTACTACGTGCCTATCGGCGCAGACGTGACGCTGATGATCTACAACAAGGCGCTCTTTGAAGAAGCCGGACTCGACCCCGAAAACCCGCCCAAGACCTTCGACGAGTTCCTGGCCGCTGCTGAGGCCATCGACAACCTGCCGGACCGCGCAAACGGCGACGAGGTGTATGGCACGCTGTTCTGGAACGAGGCGTTGCAGTGGGGCGGCTGGTACTGGAACATGCTCCAGCCCATCTACCTGAACGCCAACCAGAATGCCTGCCAGTTGATGAACAGCCTCGGCACGGATATCGCGTTTGATGACGAGGAGTGCAAGCTGAGAGAGTTCTTCGAGGTCACGAGCGCCGCGCAGAAATTCGCGCCGCCCACGATGGAGAAGAATTTCTTCACCCGCACGATGGGCATGTGGCTCCAGTACGGCTACTCGTGGGAGCCGAACCTGAATGAAGCCGCCGAGCAGCCGATGGTCATCGGTGAGGACGTGGGCGTTGCGCCGGTCCCGGTTCCGAACGAAGGCGACACGTCCTACACCACGTTCGGCGGACGGGCACTGATGATCCTGAAGACGACGCCGGAACGTGAGGCGCGCGCCTGGGATTTCCTCAAGTTCCTGATGGAAGACGAGAACAACCTGACGTTCATCAAGGAACTGGGCTATCTGCCGGTCATCAAGGCGCTGCAATCGGACCCGTACTTCCAAGAACCGGCCCGCGCGCCGTTTGTCGCGCTGCTTCAGAACGGCATCTTGCCGGAGCAGTTCGCCAACGCTGAGAAGGCAGCCAGCGCCCTGCAGGGCGTGTATCAGGCCGTCGTGGTCGAGGGTACAACGTCAATTGAGGATGCGGTGAGCGCAGCTGCCGAGGCGGCGCGCACTGCCATCCAGGCGCAGTAGGCGCACCGTCGGGACAGGCGTCGGATCGGCGGATGCTCTTCCCTATCGTTGCAGGGAAGAGCATCTTCTCGGTTGCACTGAAATTGCTTGCAGGGGCGCGCTCGTAGTGATGCGCCCGCAACATACGCTGTGCAGGCTACTTACGCTTCTCGAGGACAAACCTGATGCGTTTCACGACCGCGTTCGCCGCATCGCCCGCCGGGACAACTGCCAAACCGGGGCTGTGGCATCGCATCCGGCGCAGCGGATGGGGCTACGTCTTCGTTTCGCCCTGGGTCATCCTGTACCTAATCTTTGGCATTTACCCGCTGCTGCTGTCCTTCTTCTTGACCTACTTCAACTACTCCTTTGTCAACCCGGAAAACCAGACCTTCGTCGGCATCGGGAACTGGATACGCGGCATTACCGACCCGCTTTTCTGGCGCAGTATCACGAATATCGCCCTCAACCAGTCTATCTTCATTGTGCTCAAGAACGGGCTGGGCCTGCTCATCGCCACGCTGCTCTTTCAGGTGAAGTTCGGCGGACGCTTCTTCCGCACGGTGTATTTCCTGCCGGTCATCACGTCCACGGTCGTGTTGATGACCATTGGGGATAACCTATTCAGCCCCGGCGGCCCGCTCCAGCGCTGGCTGATGGACACAGGCATCCTGAAGGAGCCGGTGTTCTGGAAGTCGGACAACATCCTGCCGATGATCGTGCTCGCTCTGATCAACACCTGGAAATGGTTTGGCATCAGCGTAGTAATCTTGCTGGCGGGTATGTACGGCATCGACCGGCGCATGTTCGAGGCAGCAGCCATCGACGGCGCGAACGGCGGGCAGATGTTCCGTTTCATCACGCTGCCGTCGTTGCGCCCGCAGCTCTTCTTTTTGCTCGTGGTGGACGTCATTAATGGCCTGCAAATGTTCGGTGAAGTGTACAGCATCGGTTTCAGCGTGTACGGCGGCTCGAACAACCAGGCGCTAACACCAGTCCTGTACCTGTACGCAACCGCCTTTGACCGCTCGAACATCGGTTATGCGTCGACGCTCGGCCTGCTCTTGGCAATGATTATCGCCGGGCTGACCATCCTGCAATTCCGCTTTGTCCGTTCCGACGTGGATTGAAATGGATTTGGAAAAGGCAGCCATGTTTGTCCAGCGACGGAAAGTAAGCTTTGGAATGCTCCTGGCCTATGTGGTGCTCAGTCTGGGCGCGCTGGCGGTCATTTACCCGTTCCTGGTGATGGTCATGAACTCGTTCAAGACCGGGCGAGAGATATTGAACGCGCCGCGCAACCTGTTCCCGGAGCAGTTCACGCTGACCGGCTACCAGGGCGTTTTCCAGGAGCTTGACGTGCTGCGCCTGTTCGGCAACTCGCTGTTTCTGGCGCTCTCTGTGACCCTGCTGAACACGCTCCTGAGCGCGCTGGCGGCCTACGCATTCGCAAAGATCCGCTTTCCGGGTCGCAAGCCGCTGTTCGCTTTCATGCTCTCGACCATGATGATCCCCGGTGTGCTGTTCCTCATCCCCACCTACGTCATGATCTATAACATCGGCTGGGTGGGCCACTTCCAAGCCCTGATCATCCCGTCCGCCGTGTCAGTATTCAACATCTTCTTGCTGCGGCAGTTCATGGCTGGCATTCCCGACGAGCTGGTCGAAGCCGCGCGCATGGACGGCGCTGGCGAATTGACGGTTTT
>JADZBY010000009.1 GCA_020851855.1 Anaerolineae bacterium | reverse complement strand
CCTGGGATATACGGATGCGGACGAGCCAGGCCTCGCCCCAACACACCGTAGGGACAACGCCTGCGTTGTCCGCCCTTCTCGCCTGGGATGGTCGGATGCGGACGAGCCAGACCTCGCCCAACACACCGTAGGGACAACGCCTGCGTTGTCCGCACTTCTCGCCTGGGATGGTCGGATGCGGACGAGCCAGGCCTCGCCCCAACACACCGTAGGGACAACGCCTGCGTTGTCCGCGCTTCTCACCTGGGATATACGGATGCGGACGAGGCAGGCCTCGTCCCTACACGGCACACCGTAGGGACAACGCCTGCGTTGTCCGCCCGTATTCAAACCAACGGCTTCGAAAACGCATCCGCCGGTCCCCAGCGCAGCGCGACGGCGCTCCACGTGTAGCCCACGCCCGCGCCCGCCAGTACCACCACATCGCCGGGCCGAATCTTGCCCTGCGCCAGCCCAAGCTCCAGCGTGATGGCCTGATCGGCGCTCTGGATGTGGCCATAATCTTCGAGATACACGGACTGCTCCGGCGTCAGCCCGATGGCGGCCAGAATCTCGCGGTAAAACGACGCCTTCATGTGCGTGATGCCCAGGAAGCGCACATCGGCCAGCCTCGCGCCGCCCTTCTCGACCGCTTCCCGGATCACGCGCACGAAATTCGGCAGCGACGACTCGCCCAGCCGCTCGGCCATGAACTCCGGCGCGTTCACGTCAAGCCTGCCGCGCAGATCGCCGCGTTGCCGGTCATCGCCTACCACATCCGGCGCGTGGCTCAGCGTCACCGTCTCGGACAATGCGCCGTCGGTGATCACCGATGCGCCCAGGATCAGGTTTTCCGTCGCATCGCGCTTCAAGACGAATGCGCCTGCGCCTGCCCCGAAGTTGTACATGAAGCGCACCCGCTCGTTCTTCAGGTTCACCAGGTCGTTTTCACGGCTGGCGGCGGTCAGCAGGGCGTAGCGAATGCTCTCGTCCGCTGCCATGATGCCGCGCGCCGCCTGGATGGCGATGGGCGCGCCCGCACATAGCGCGTAGACTTCAAACGCCTGGGCGTTCACCGCGCCCAGGTTGTGCTGAATCTTGGCAGCGGCATTCCAGACCAGGTGATCCTTGTGCTCGCTGCCGTGCGAGATGACCAGATCAAGCTGGGCGGGGTCAATCCCGGCGTTCCGGATGGCGCGTTCGGCAGCGCGGGTGGCCATGACGCTGATCGTATCCTCTGGCCCGGCGACGTGGCGCTGCCGGATGCCCATCTTCTCGCGCAGGATGGCTTCGGGGATGCCGGTCAGCGGGGCCAGATCGGCGGCGGTTTCCAGGGCTTCCGGCGCATACGTGCCCACGCCTACGATTCCTACGTTCACAACCATCATTCCTCGTCCTTTTTGGCGGTGTGTTCTCGCGCTCAGGGCGAGATGCGCGACACGTCCAGCGGCGGCAGCGCCTCGATCAGGTTCACGGCGTACTGGGCCAGCGCGGCTTTGCCAAGTTCGCTCAGGTGCACGCCATCGCCCAATAACCGCCCGTCCGGGTTGCCCGCAAAGTAGTTATCGACCCACATCCTATCCGCCGGGCGCAGCGGTGTGACGAGGCTGTTCAACAGCTCGTCGCGCGTGGTCAGGCTGATGACGTGCGCCACGCCCATGCCCTCGAAGGCGGGATTGACCGAATAACAGTGCGCCTGCACAATCCGGCTGAGCAGGCCGCTTTCGCACGACGCCGACATGGTGGCGTTGTAGATGGAGATATTGTCCGGCGTGAAGCCCCAGGCCCATGTTTCCAGGGCATACTGGCTGGTCGCGCCGTGGAAATAGTCGAAGATCAGGATTTGCCCATACGGATTGCGCTCCACGAGCCGCTGCACGAGAAACTCGATGGCTTCTACATGGCGCGGCGCGGCCTGATCGGCGGGCAGATCGGGGCTGATGTCGTTCAGCCAGGGCATGATCACCGTGTATCGGCAGCGGTCATTCGTCAGGAGCGTGTAGGCCGATGTCCTGAAATAGGACGGGTGATTGAGCGAGCTGATCCCGGTGTGCGACGCGCCCCGGTCGATGGCTTCGAGGCCCGTCACACGTTCCTGGGTCAGCTCGCGGTTGATGAACGTCGAGAGCGGCTCGGTCAGCGCGATGATGTAGCCCACGCCGGGTATCTGGTACGTCACGCCGCCGTGCGTCACGGAGTCCCCGACCACGGATACGCACGGATTCGTCGCGGCGAGCACGGCGTCGGTGGGCGTCACGCTGGGCGTGAGGGTGGCCGAGGGCGTCAGCGTATTTGTCTCGGTCGGCGTGGCCGTGATGTACGGCGTGATGGTCGGCGTCTGCGTCGCGGTGAAGGTCGCCGTGGGTGTGCGGGTCGCGGTGGCCGTCCGCGTGGCCGTCGGCGTTCGGGTGGCTGTGTCGGTCGGCGTCGGCGTGAGCGTCGGGCTGGGCGGCGGGAAAGTGGCCAGCACCACGACGAGCGCCGTCGGCTCCGGAAGGGGCTGGCTGGCCCGCCACGCGACGTACAGGCCCAGGCTGCCCAGCGTGGCGATGATCAGCACGCCGAGCGTCAGGGCCAGCATCCGGGCGATAGGCCGCCGCCGGGTGCGCAGCGGCATGGGCGCAGTACGGTTCGGAGAGGCGGCTGGCGGGATAACCGGCGCGGCGACCGGCGCAGGCGGCGGAGAAGCGGCGGGCGTTCTTGCCGGGCCTTCGCCGGTCAGCGCCTCGTGCAGGGCGTGGTGAAAAGCGCCCGCCGACTCGAACTCGCTGCGCAGCGCCCGCCCGATGTGCGCCCGGACTGGCGCGGGCAATGCGGCCACGCCCTCGGCTTTGTCCTTGTCGGGGCCGATCAACATGCGCGCCACGAGCCGCGCCAGCGCCGCGATGTCCGCCTGAACCGCGACCGGCGTCGCCTCGGTGGGGGCTGCTTCCCAGCCCTGTACGGCCACCTGGTTGCCCTCGACGCGCACCACACTCTCGGCGCTCAGGTCGCCATGCGCGATGCCGCGCCGGTGGGCATAGTCCAGCGCATCGCTGATCTGTTTCGAGAGCGCCAGCACGGCCTTCGCGCCGAGCGCACGCCGTAGCCGCAACACGGGCAGCGCTGGAGTCACCACATAGGCTGCCCCACTCGCCGCGCGCATACCGCCCACGAAATGCCGGATATTCGGGTGCGATAGCTGGTAAACGCGCGCCAGCGATGCCAGCCAGTCGCGCTCATCCGTGCGACCCGCCGCGTACACGGCGAGCGTTACCGGCTGGTCGGTCGACTCGTGGCGCGCGGCATACAGCGTCACCGGGCCGCGCTGTACAAGGACGCGCTCCAGGCGATAGGGACCTATCTGGTTAGGGGGCGTGTGCTGCATGTCCGGGCCGAGGCTCAACGCGACAACCTGTTACCAACACCTTGTTACCGACGGCAGACCCGCAGATCATAGCGCGGGCCAGGCTTGCGCGAAAGCACGGGCAAGGCCAGAGCCACCACGTTAAGAACCAACGGTAGCGCCCCATACTGAAGCATGGGGCTAAAACTACGAAGCCCTGACGGGCTGTAAGTGGTTTTCAGCCCGAAGGGCTTTGTATATTCAGCCCGAACGCTTCAGCGTCGGGCTG
>JADZBY010000008.1 GCA_020851855.1 Anaerolineae bacterium | reverse complement strand
GATGTGTAGGGGCGCGTCGTGACGCGCCCGCCGCAACGAGCCGCACGGCGTCTGATACGATGGCTGCGGGCTTCTTGCGGCGCATCACGCCTGACGGCACAATTCCGCATGGGACGCGGTCACGGCACGCGGCGAGAGGATGGGCGACGATGCGGCTGGGAATGATGCTGGGCTATTCAGGCGCGCGAATCGAGCTTCCGGCGGCGCTCGTGCAGGAAGCAGAACGGCTGGGTTATGACGTGGTCTGGACGGCAGAGGCGTACGGCTCCGACGCGGTGACGCCGCTGGCGTGGCTCGGCGCATTGACGAGCCGCATCGGGCTGGGCACGGCCATCATGCAAATCCCGGCGCGCACACCGGCCAACACCGCCATGACCGCCATCACGCTCGACCAGTTGTCCGGCGGGCGCTTCCGGCTTGGACTGGGCATGTCCGGCCCGCAGGTGGTCGAAGGCTGGCACGGGCAGCCCTATGGCAAACCGCTGGCCCGCACGCGCGAATACGTGGCCGTGGTGCGCCAGATCATGCGCCGGGAAGCGCCGCTCCATTTCGACGGCGACTTCTACCGCATCCCGTACCAGGGGCCGGACGCCGCCGGGCTGGGCAAGGCGCTCAAGTCCACGCTGCATGGCCGCGCCGATTTGCCGGTATACCTGGGTGCGATTGGCCCGCGCAACGTGGCGCTCGCCGCCGAGATCGCGGACGGCTGGCTGCCCATCTTCTTTGCGCCGGAGCAGTATGACCGGGTGCACCGCGAGCACGTCGAGGCCGGTTTCGCCGCCGCGCCGGGCAAGGACCGCGCCCGGTTCGACATCGCGCCGATGGTCCAGGTGGTGATGGGCAAGGACCTGGATGCGTGCCGGCTGGCGGTCAAGCCCTATCTGGCGCTCTACATCGGCGGGATGGGCGCGCGGGGGCGCAATTTCTACTTCGATCTGGCCTGCCGCTACGGCTTTGAGGCGGACGCGGCGCATGTGCAGGACCTGTACCTGAGCGGGGAGAAGCTCAAGGCGGCGTTCGCCGTGCCGGATGGGCTGGTGGATGCCGTGGCGCTGTGCGGCCCGCGCGAGCGCATCGCGGAGCGGCTCAGCCTGTGGAAAAGCAGCCCGGCCACCACGCTGAACATCATGGCGAACGATGCCGCCACGCTGCGCCTGATGGCCGAACTGGTCCTGTAGCGTAGCACACCCCCACCCCAACCCCTCCCCATGAAGAGGGAGGGGCTTCCGGAGCCGGTTTTCCCTTCCCCTCTTTATGGGGGAAGGGCAGGGTTAGGGGGTGTCCCTTCCCTAGTTGTGGTACAGAGTGTGTCTGCAAACCCTCACCCCCGGCCCCTCTCCCTCATGGAGAGGGGTGCCGAAACCGAGGATTCCCGCTTTTTCTCCCCTCTCTCCATGAGGGAGAGAGGGGCAGGGGGGAGTGAGGGTCAACAGCATCGTTTCCCCCACCCCAACCCCTCCCCCATGAAGCGTGAGGGGCTTCCGGAGCCGGTTTTCCCTTCCCCTCTTGATGGGGGGGAGGGCAGGGTTAGGGGGTGTCCCTTCCCAGTCGAAGTAATCCTTCTGTCAGGCCGGCGAATCCTGCTCCTGGGCGGTGGGCGGCGCGCTCTGCTGCGAATCCGCCGTCTCGCCCGGTTCTTCTTCGGGGGGCGGCGGATTGATAAATTCGGTCACGACCGAGTCGTAGACTTCCTGCCCATTGAGCGCGCCGGAGTCGCTCACGATCAGGCGCAAGTCGTTGCGGAAACTCTGCGCCAGCTTCTCCCCGGACGCCTCTTCCGCCACGTGGACGGCATAGGCTGCCGACGCGATGGCGTAACGCGGCTCTTTGCGGTCGAAATCATCGACCAGGAAGGCGTTGCTGGCATAAGCCCGCGCCAGGGCAAACACGCCATTGAGCAGCGCCAGGATTTGCTCCTCGGCGTTTTTCTTCAGGCCCGGCGCAAATTCCGCCAGCAGCGCCTCACCGCTGATCTGCCCCAGCCGGACGCGGATATACTCCCGGCGCAGCTTCCACGGATCGATGCTGTGCGGGCTGAGCACCTGCCGCATCAATTCGGCGTAATCCGACGAGAGCTTGTCCAGCGCGCGCCACAGCAGCCCACGCCAACCGACGTACCAGCGCGCCACGCTGTTCGGATCGCCCCACGAGGTGAACGGGCGGAAATCGATGGTGCGCGCCGGCGGATTCTCTCGGAAATACTCGGTCAGCGTGGTGACGCGGTAGCCGATGGTTGGCGCTTCGTGTTCGAGCAGCCAGTGCAAGAAGCGCTCTTCGCCCAGGTGATGATGCCCGAACGTCTCGCCCAGCGTGGCGACCAGCGTCAAACGGCCCGCCCGGCGGCGCGCCAGCTTGTTCCGCGCCCAGTGGCCCGCCCCGCCGATGGCCGTGATGTTGAACGACAGGTCGTTGGACAGTTCGTCGTCGCGCACGAAAACGCCAAAGGGCTGGTCCGCGCCGATGTCCACCCAGTACGGCCCGGCGGCGTCGTCTGCGTCAACCACCTGCCCCTGGGAGAGCACCGTGAACTGGTAACCGAGCGTCTGGGCGACGCGCAGCGTCTCGTGATCGACGGCCATCTCCGGCAGCCAGAGGCCCTGCGGCGCGCGCCCGAAATGGTGCTCAAAGGCGACGCGGCCCCAATACAGCTCGACCAGCCGGTCGCGCGTACGGCGCAGCGGCAACAGGCCGTGGTGATACGGGCCGCCCAGCGCGTTGCCCACCCCGGCGCGCGCCTGATGCACACGATCCGCTTCGACGATGCGCCGGTACGTCTCCGGTGAGTTCTGGGCGAGCCAGCTCATCAGCTCTTCACCGATATCAAAGCTGATGATGTCGTAATTGCCGATCTCCGCGTTGGGCCGGTAGGCTTCGGCAGTGATGCGCTCGTTCCAGTTGCGGTAACGTCGCCCGGCTTCCGGCTCTTCACCAATATCGCCGGTCACCGGGTTGCCGCGTGGCGGCTGGCGGTAATGCCCGTGTACGCAGAAATACTGATAAGGTCGAGTGCTCAAGGTAAAACCTCTGTCCGCTGATAGGCGAACGGCCTAAGTGCGAGGTCACTCCACCTATTTTACAACGTTCAGGCGCAGAGTGCCTGAAAAGGGGCGGGATTGGACAATTTCTTCAAGCGCGATCAACCACGCCCCGACGCTGATGGAGTTTCTCAAATAGAAATGGATCGCACCGCCCGGACCTGAAGGTCCAGGCTGAAGCTACAAAGCCCTTCGGGCTGAAGGCGACTTCCAGCCCGTCAGGGCTTTGTAGACTCAGCCCGGTCGCTTCAGCGCCGGGCGCGGCAGGCGATCCGCACGACTACCTGAGAATCCATCAGCGCCGGGCGCGGCAGGCGATCCGCACAACTACCTGAGAATCCATCAGCGCCGGGCGCGGCAGGGGATGAGGATGGCCGCGTTTGCCCCGCCTCACCCTTTCAACGGGCGCAACCACGCCCCGACGAGCCGCGCCGTGGCGTCCGGGGCGGAGTGCGGGAACAGGTGGCCGTGGCCCGGCACGTCGAGGACTGTCGCATCGGGCACGAGCCGCCGGAAGCGCGCCGCCGAGCGCTCCAGGAATGTGTCGGTGTGTTCGCCGCGAAGGACCAGCACCGGCAGCAGCCCACGTAAGCGCCGCACCGCCCGCCACGGCTGGACGTGGATGGTGCGGTAGTATTGCGCTTCCCATTCGGGCGTCCAGGCCAGTTCGACTCCGCCGCCGTGAGCGGGCCGGGTATTGCTCTCCGCGTACAGGCGCACCGTCTGCGCTGGCCAACTGGCGAACAGAGGCCGTGTGCGGAAATAGTCATAGGCGGCGTCCACGCTGGCGAAGGCCCGGCGGCGGCGCAGGGCGCGCTGTACGAGCGGGAAGCGGTGCGACAAGCCCAGACGCCCCGCCCAGCGGATCAGGCGCAGCAAATCGGCGGGGAAAATCGTCGGATCGAGCAGGACCAACGCCCGGAAACGCGACGGCTCGGCAAGCGCCGCCAGCATGGACGCCACGCCGCCCATCGAGTGCCCGACGGCGATCACGCCCGTCAGGCTGTGCGCGCGCAGCCCGGCCAGCAGATCATCGGCCATGACCTGCCACGACGCCGCCGATTCGGGCCGCACGCCGTTGTGCCACAGCGCGCGCGGCAGCACGCAGACGCGCCGGTAATCGCCGCCCAGCGCGCGCAGAAACGGGCGGTACGTATCCGGCGGGAATCCGTTCGCGATGGCCAGATTGAGGACCGTGTCACGCTCGTGGGAGCCTGGCTCAAAGTCGAAGAGCGGCGGCGTGGTCATGTGCTCGGAATGCACGCGGCGCGGTGCGATCACGCCGAACCGGGCGGCTTCAGCGGCAGCCCCAGGGTGAATTTGCTGCCGTAGCCCGGCGTGCTGCTGCCGATCAGATAGCCGCCGTGCGCTTCGGCCACCGCCCGCGCGATGTACAGGCCTTGCCCCAGCCCACGCGGATCGATGGTCTTGCCTTCCCGCGTGCGCGCCTCGCCCCGGTAGAAGCGCTCGAAGACGTGCGCCATGTCGCGCTCCGAGATGCCGACGCCGGTGTCGATCACGTCCATGAGCAGGTGCTCGTGCTTGCGCTGGCCGATGCGGACCGTGATCAGGCCGCCCGGCTGCGTGTAGTGGATGGCGTTGTCGAGCAGATGGCCAACCGCCCAGGCCAGCCGCCGCTCGTCGCCGCGAATCTCCGGGCGCTCGCGGTGGCCAAAGAGCAATAGCCCGACCCGCAACCTGGCTTTGGTGATCTGCGCCTCACGCCCGCGCAGCGCCGTCAGCGCCAGATCGTCGAGCATGACGCTTTCGCGGCGGATGGAAAACGCCCCGGCGCTGATCTCGGACAGGTCGAGCAGCTCGATGATCATCCGGTCCAGCACGGCGGCGTTCCGCGCGATGGCTTCCAGGAATTTTCGGTTGGGCGGCTTGCCTTCCGGCTGGCTGAGGATGACCTCGCTCATGCCCTTGATGGCGGTGAGCGGCGTGCGCAGCTCGTGCGAGATTTGCGTGATGAACTGGTCTTTGAGCCGGTCAGCCAGCGCCTCGCGCGTCACGTCGCGCAGGACGATGAGCGTGCCGAGCGGATTGCCATGCGGGCCGGATACGGCGGCAAGCTGCGCGCCGAGGATGCGGTCATTGACCTGCACGCGCGCCGGCTGGCCAACCGGCTCCATCTCCGCGCCGCCGTTGGTCCGCTCGTGGGCGCGCTTGAACATGCGGCCCAGGTCGCTCTCCCAGAAGGCCTTGATGCTACCCAGCAGGCGGTACGCGGCGTCGTTCATGAGCACGATGCGGCCTTCGGGCGACTGCATGATGACGCCCTCGTCAATGCGGGCGAAAACGGCCTGAAGGCGCGCCGCCGCCGTCTCCGCTTCGCGCACGCGGGCCGTCAGTTCCCGGTTGGCCTGCCGCAGCGCCGAAAGCTGGTCCGGATCGGGCAAGGGTCCAGCGCCCCGCTCACCGGCGCGCTTGCGGCTCAGGCCGCGATACAGCCGCTCGAAAAAGCTCTGGGTCGCGCCGCCGAACTCGTCGACGAAATACAATACGCCACGCGCGGCGCGGTCCTGCGCTTCATCGTTTCTTCCCAGGCCGTAAGGTTGTTTGGCGAGCATGAGAGGCCCTGCCTGTACACACAGACGCCGAGTCGGTTTGATTGTACCCGGATTCTACCAGAATCTTAACCGGCGGGCCGCGTGGGGTTATGGTTCCGTTTGAAGGGGCGGAGTCTGCGGCACAGTGGGCGCTTCGGGCGAGGCGGCAGGTTGCGGCGCGCTGGATTCCGGCGGTGGCGGGGCGATGGCGCTCTCCGGCAGGGGCGCAGGCGCTTCGGGGGCCGGTGCGGCGTCCGATGGGGGAGTGTGCGGCGGGGTCTGCGGCGAGGGTGCGGCTGAAATGGCGGGCGCGGACGGTACAGCGGGTTCGAGTTCGGCGGGCAGGCGGATTTTGCTCTCGCGCCGCTCGTCGCGCACCTTGTAGAGCAGCGTACGGAAGGCGTCCAGGTCCGGCAGCGGCTTTTCGAGCAGGTGATCGATTCCGCACCGCTCGCGCAGCGCCGCGATCTCGGCGTCGCTCATACTGAAGGCGGTCATCAGGATGATCGGGATGTCCTTCAGCCGCTCGATGGTGCGCATGCGCGCGGCAAGCTGGTCCCCGGTATAGCCGGGCATCCGGATGTCCATCAGCGCCAGATCGGGCAGCGGGCCGCTGAAGGTCCCGTCTTCCACACTATCGAGCCACGCCCACGCCGTTTTTCCGTCGGGGAAGGGCAGCGGATTTTCGCCCCACACCGCCATCATCGTGGCGACCACGATGCGGATATCGGTATCGTCTTCGACTAACAGCCACATCTCAACGATTCCTTCCACCCGGACAACGATGAGTGCTTCTGTGCGTCGCTCATTGTAGTGCCTGACAGGCAAACTATCAACCGTGCAAGCAGAGAGGCGCTGGCGGCCCTTCTAACGATTGTTTAACCGTTTGCACACTTCTTCGTGAGATCATAGGTATAATTTGGTTTAACGTCGCCGTGTTGCGCGCTGCACATTTCGCCGTACACTTAGGCACAAGCACGGTCGGCTCGCCACGAAAGCCATAAGCAAAGCTACTGCGAGGGCATATCCGTTGTCAACTTGGATGGTTGTCGAAGACGAACCGGATATCTATGACGTTCTCCTCGCCATGTTCGAGGTGTGGGGCATTGAAGGCATCGCCTTCGTCGATGGCGCTGAGGCCGTCAGTTGGATTGAAGACGTGGACAACGGGACGGTCACGGGCGAGCTGCCGGAGCTGGCTATCCTGGATATTCGCCTTCCAGAGATTTCTGGCCCGGAAGTGGGCGCACGCCTGCGGGAAAGCAGCCGGCTGGGGCAGACGGCCATCGTGCTGATCACCGCCTATCGCCTGGACGAAAAAGAAGAACAGGCCGTCCTGGCGCGCGCCCAGGCGGATGCACTCATGTACAAGCCGCTGCCGCAGATGGAAGAACTGCGCCGCAAGCTGGCCGAGATCATCAGCAAACGCCAGCCCAAAGCGGCGCTGCTCAATTTGAATCTCCCGGCGGCAGCTAAAGCCACGCTTCAGCCGGTTGCGAAAAGCCTCGAACCTGCGCTCGTGGAAGCCGAGACGCCCGAACCGCCGTCCGAGCCGCGCCACGCCGAGCCGCCCCGGACCGAACGGGCGCGCAGCGAATTGCCACGCATCATCGATCCGACCCCCACGGAGCCGCGCCGGCCCGATCCCTGGTCCAGGCCTGCCGAGCCGCCGCGCCCGGAGCCGCCCCGGCGCGATCCCAAGCCCGATGCCAAGCCCGGCAACACGGGCGGATCGTCCGGCTCGCACCACCGCCCGCGCAAACCAACATCCAACGACCCATTCCGGTCATAAGACGAGGCAAGCCTCGTCCCTACACGTCACATCGTAGGGACAACGCCTGCGTTGTCCGTCCCGCCACGGGTGGTGATTCGGCGGACGAGGCAGGCCTCGTCCCTACACGTCACGCCGTCGGGACAACGCCTGCGTTGTCCGCTTTCGCTGAAGCTTTCCGCGCGTAGGTGGAGCATCCTGCACGGATCGTCTACAATAGAAGCGGTTGGCGACGTTTCGAGTTGTCCAGGCATCACGTGACAGGCGCAAGCGTATGCACAATCTGAACCCGACACGAATCATCGCGCGGCGAGGCCGGGATTCCCTGATCCTGGGCGCGCTCCTGCTGCTGGCCGGTCTGGCCGCAGGCGGAGTTGGCTTCCTGATCTCCCTGCTCAATATCAGTAGCTTCCTGGGGCTGGTCGCATTCCTGATCGCGGTGGCGCTGGGCATCGTGGGCATCATCTTCATGATTCGCGCCCTCACCATGCGCATGGAAAACGAGTCGGCGCTTCAGGTCGGCCAAATCCTGGAGCGCGAGCTGGACCAGCGCTACTCGTACATCCGCAACATCAGCCGCCGTGGGCTGGGCTACATCGACGCGCTGCTGATCGGCCCACCCGGCGCGCTCGTCTTCCGCATCGTCGAAAAGCCCGGCGTGTACCTCAACGAAGGCTCCGACTGGCTGGAACGCCCCGAAGGCAAGCCGTTCGTGCTCTCGCGCCTGAATGCGACGCGCGAATGCGTCAACGACGTGTACGCGCTCCGCAACTTCTTGCAGCGCCGCAATCTGGCGATGGTCCCGGTGTACGCCATCGTCGTCTTCAGCCATCCCAATGTGCAGGTATCGGCCCGCCAGCCCGTCGTGCCCGTCGCGGACCTGCAAACCCTGCTCCGCGTGATGCGCAGCGATTTCCTTGCCGAGACGCGCGTTGACCAGGCGGCGGTGGACGCCACGGTCAAGGCCGTCTACGAATAGGGCGCGGTGTTTCCCTTACGTCGAAAAAAGGTCGGTCAGGCAGGCGAATCTTTGCCTGCCCTTTTTCGTTTTTGGGCAAGCCCTGCGGGGCATAAGGCGCATTCCTACGGTGTAGACGCGCGTTTTCCGCCTTATTTTCATCGTGCACGGCATGGCCTACGCGCCCTACGCGCCGCCCGCGCCGTGTGGTTCCTGTTGAGTAGGAGAGAGAGCAAGCATGGTCCGACCTGTCGCGATGGTCACAGTGCGTCCCAACCTGCCCCCCAGCCTGGAGCGACTGCGTGAGCTGGCTTACAACCTGCGTTGGTCCTGGGATTCCGAGACGCTGGCGCTGTTCCGCCGCCTCGACCGGGAGCTGTGGGAAGAGACGAACCATAACCCGATCCTGATGCTGGGCACGATTGACCAGGCCAAACTGGCGGCGCTGGCGGCGGACGAGTCGTTCCTGGCGCACCTGGACCGCGTGTGCCAGAGCTTTGACCGCTACATGCAGCCCAACATGCCGACCTGGTACGCGCGCCGCTATGGCCCGAACGTGCCCGAACGTCCGACGATTGCCTATTTTTCGATGGAATTTGGCCTGACCGAGTGCCTGCGCAACTATTCCGGCGGCCTGGGTGTGCTGTCCGGCGACCATCTGAAGAGCGCCTCGGACCTGGGCCTGCCGCTCGTCGGCGTCGGCGTGCTGTACCAGGAAGGCTATTTCGCCCAATACCTGAACGTGGACGGCTACCAGCAAGAAGCCTATCCCATCAACGACTACCCGAACCTGCCGGTGCAGCGCGTCGCCGACGAGGCGGGCAACCCGGTGCGCGTACAGGTCGCGCTGCCGGGCCGCTACCTGTACGCGCAAATCTGGCGCGTGCTGGTCGGGCGCGTCACACTGCTCTTGCTGGACACGAACATCCCCGAAAACACGCTGCCCGAAGACCGCGACCTGACCGACCGGCTGTACGGCGGCGACCGGCGCAGCCGCATCCGGCAGGAAATCCTGCTCGGCATCGGCGGCATCCAGGCGCTGCACCTGCTGGGCATTGATCCGCTGGTATACCACATGAACGAGGGCCACAGCGCCTTCATGGGCCTGGAACGCATCCGGCTGACGATGGCCGCCAATCCGGGCCTGAGCTTCCAGGAAGCGCTGGACATCTGCGCCGCTGGAAACGTGTTCACCACGCATACGCCCGTGCCCGCCGGGCTGGAGCGCTTCGGCTTCGACCTGATCGACGAGCACTTCAGCTACCTGTGGCCGCAACTGGGCCTCAACCGCGACCAGTTCATCGACCTGGGGCGCGAGAACATGGGCAACTACGAGCTGTTCAGCATGGCCGTGTTGGCGCTGCGCCTCTCGGCGGCGGCCAACGCGGTCGCCCGGCTGCACGGCGAGACGAGCCGCCGCATGTGGCAGTGGTTATATCCCGAAGTCCCGCGCGAAGAAATCCCCGTCGGGCACGTGACGAACGGCGTGCACGTCGCCTCGTGGGTCAGCCACGACATGGCGGCGCTCTTTGACCGCTACCTCGACCCGGCCTGGCGCGAGGACCCGTCCGACCCGACGATCTGGTGGGACATCGACAAGATTCCCGACGCCGAACTGTGGCGCACGCACGAACGCCGCCGCGACCAGCTGGTCGCCTTCTGCCGCGAGCGCCTGACCACGCAACTCCGCCAGCGCGGCGCGCCCTCGTCGGAGATCGAAGCCGCCGCCGAAGTGCTCAACCCGGACGCGCTGACCATCGGCTTTGCGCGCCGCTTCGCCACCTACAAGCGCGCCACGCTGCTCTTCCGCGACCGCGAACGGCTGGCCCAGTTGCTCAACAACCCGGACCGGCCCATGCAGATCATCTTTGCTGGCAAGGCGCACCCGCATGACCAGCCGGGCAAGGCACTCATCCGCGACATCGTGAACATGGCGCGCCTGCCGGAGTTTCGCCACAACATCGTCTTCCTCGAAAATTACGACATGCACATCGCCCGCATGATGGTGCAGGGCGTGGACGTGTGGCTGAACAACCCGCGCCGCCCGCAGGAAGCCAGCGGCACGAGCGGCATGAAGGTCATCTACAACGGCGGGCTGAACCTGAGCACACTCGATGGCTGGTGGGACGAGGGCTACGATCCGTCCGTCGGCTGGGAGCTTGGCCAGGGCGAAGAATACGACGAGTCGCAGTACGACATGCAGGACACCATCGAGGCCCAGGCGTTGTACAACGT
>JADZBY010000007.1 GCA_020851855.1 Anaerolineae bacterium | reverse complement strand
GATGGGCACGACGACGAACGGATCGGCCAGCAGTGCGCCACGTGGGCCGGTCACGGGCAGCGGCGCGGACTGGCCCGGCATGATCCAGCCGAGGCGCAGCCATCCGCCGGCCACGTCCTGGCCGGGTTCGAGCGGGAAAAAGAGCCGGTCGTCGACGGAATCGCCCGCCGACCACGCCCGCACCGGCGCGTACCCGCCCAGCGGTGCGCGATCTTGCTGGGCGACGATCTGGCCGTTTGCATCGAGCAGGTGGACGAACCAGGTGCAGTCGCAGGCGGGCGCGTTTGCCACGCTCCAGCGCAGGCGCACCGCCAGCCCGCCGCTTTCACGCCGCACGCCGTAATCTTCCAGCCGGATCGAGCCGCCGAATTGCCAGCCGCCGGGCCGGTCCAGGTCGGGCAGGTCGCCCAGCCAGAACAGGGTCGCGCGGTGGCCGCTGACCGGCGTCTCACGCACGAAGGCCGCCTCTTGCCACAGGGCGCGTTCCTGCCAGTTGGCCGGGTCGGCGGGTGGGAACCAGCTCACCAGCCACAGGTACGGCCCCTGCGAGCGGGCGTACTGCCACCGCGCACGCACCTGCTCGTCGTGTGGGTCGCTTGGCGCGTTCATGGTGATGACCTGGAAACGGCTTCCCAGGTCGAGCAGGGCATCCCCGAAGCGGTCGGTGGCCGCCAGCAGCGCGCCCGGCGGATCGAGCGCCGTGCGAAGGGCCGCCACGTCCGGCGCTTCGGGCTGCCGGGCCGCGACCAGCCCCAGGGCGGCGATCCCCGCGGTGGCGACCAGGAGTCGCGCCGCCCGGCGGGGCAAGATCAGCGCCACGACGCCGCCCAGCGCCAGCGCGAGGGCGGCGACCACGTGCAGCGCGTCGCCCTGCGCCGCCCAGGCCGGTTCGAGCGGCCAGCCGTTGAGCGCCATGGCCAGATGGCCCAGGATCGGGCTGAGATCGGCGCGATACACCACCTCGTCGGCCAGTCCACTCGCCAGCGACGTGTAACCGGGCACGCTGTGACCCGCATACAGGTAACCGATGTACGGGAAGTAGCTGTACAGCCCACCAAGAAGCTGCACGCCGCACGAGATGACCGCCAGCGCGGCGATGGGCAGCTTGAGCCAGCGCCGCCGCCACGATTCTTCGACCAGCGGCGCGATGAGCAACACCGCCAGCGGCAAGACGGGCAGCATGAAGCGCGTTCCCCACAGGATGCCGCCATGCCAGCTCCACCAGCTCGCCAACGCGACGGCCTGCGCGGCGGTGAGCGCGGCGATCACGCCCGCCAGCCGCCCGTGACGCCGCCAGAACAGGACCGCGCCGGGGATGGCCAGCAGAAGGACTGGATTGTAGGGCAACAGGCCACGGTACGGGCTGAGCAGCAGGCCAAACAGCCCTGCGCCGAGGGGGTGGATGAAGCCTTCTCCTTCGGCGAAGTGATAGCCCGTCTCCAGCGGCCCGCCGAAACGCGCCCAGTTGTACAGCGCCAGCAATCCGGCCCCGGCGACGAACGGCGCGGCGAAACGGGCGACATCCCACACACGCCGCCGGCCCCAGAAGACGTACAGCGCCAGGACCGGCGTGTACACGACATACACGGTGTTGATGCCGGCCATGGCGACCAGCGCCGCGCCGCACAGGATCAGCGCGCTGCGCCCGCCGCGCTGCCGGTAGCGCCAACCCGCCATGACGGCGATGAGCAGCAGCAGCGCGGCGAGCGGCTCGCCGAAGAGCGTCTTGACGTACACGGCGGCGAGCGTGGCCAGCCCGTAGATCAGGCCGATGATCAGCGCGCTCTCCGGGCGGAATCCAAGCCAGCGAACGAAGGTGAAGAGCAGCAGCGCCGCCGCCGCCGTGACCAGCGCATTGAAGAGCATGGCCGTGGCGCGGATGGGCAGGCCGGGCAGCCGGTCCGCCAGCCAGACCAGCGGCGCAAGGGCCAGCGACGGCGTCGGGCCTTTCTTGGCGTACAGCGCGCCATCCACGCCCACGCTTCCCAGCCGGGCCAGCGGCGGCAGGATGTCATCGCTGGCGGCGGCGGCGTTCATGTCGGCCCGGCCATGCAGCGCCAGCGACGAAGCCACCGCGAGAATCGCTTTGCCATCGGCCTCGGCGGGCGTGTTCACGTAGAGCAGCAGGTAGGCGGCCAGCAGGATGGCGGCCAGCGCGGCGCGACAGGCGTGGTGTGGGGCGGGCGGTGTGATGGTCATGGCGCGCCATTGTACCGCAGCGCCGTTTTCGCCATGGATGTACGTGATCGAACATCCGTTTTGGCGCACGGCGCGTGGGGCGATGTTCTCCTGGCTAAGAATCCGCACTGCGTCTATCGATTCGCACTCTCGCAAATAGTCCTGAAACAGGGTATAATCTTCCTGTTCGATTCGTCATCCTTCGCGCCGCCTTTTCACCGACAGAATCGACGTTCACGGCGGGCCGAAAGCATATCATCACGAACCGCACGATCAGCATGACCATCACGTCCACGTACAGTATGGGGCTGGGATAACGCACCATGGATATCGGTATTATTCGCCCGGTCAGCATCGACGACGAGATGCGCGATTCGTACCTCGATTACGCGATGAGCGTGATCGTGGCGCGCGCACTGCCCGACGCCCGCGACGGCCTGAAACCTGTGCACCGTCGTATCCTGTACGTCATGCAGGATATGGGGCTGCGGCCCGGCTCCTCGTACAAGAAGAGCGCGCGTATCGTCGGTGAGGTGCTGGGCAAGTACCATCCCCACGGCGACAGCGCGGTGTACGAGGCGATGGCCCGTCTGGCGCAGGATTTCTCGATGCGCTACCCGCTGGTCGATGGCCAGGGCAACTTCGGCAGCATCGACGGCGACAGCCCGGCGGCCATGCGTTACACCGAGGCGCGGCTGGCGGCCATCGCCGAAGAGCT
>JADZBY010000006.1 GCA_020851855.1 Anaerolineae bacterium | reverse complement strand
CGCGCCAGCTGGTGAAGAGCATCCCGGCCTGGCTGGACAGCGTCATTTTGCGGGCGTTGGAGAAGAATCCCGACAACCGCTACCAGACCGCCGCAGCGATGGCGGCGGCGCTGGCCAATGCCGCCGTCGATACGCGCGAATCCCCGACCAGCAGCACGCCCGCGCCCGCCGTCAGCAGGCGGCCTCAGATTCGCGTGGTGCTGGCCGACGATCACCCGTCGCTGCGCGCGCCGCTGGCCGCCTACCTGGAGTTGGCGGGCGACATTGCCGTCGTGGGCGAGGCGTCCGACGGGCGCGAGGCGATTGCGCTCGCCGAACAGCACCAACCCGACGTGATCCTGCTCGACCTGAACATGCCGAACATGAGCGGCCTGGACGCCCTGCCGGAGATCAAGAAGGTCAGCCCCAAGGTGCGCGTCCTGGTCCTGACCGGGCGCGACGAGACGCCGTACATCATGCGCGCTCTGCGCGGCGGCGCGAACGGCTACATCCTGAAGACTGCCACAGAAGAAGATGTGGTGAACGCCGTGCGCGACGTGTTCACCGGCACTACGGTGCTGGGCAAGGGCATCGCGGAGCGGCTGGTCGAGGGCATCCGCACCATGCGCAACATCGACCCGCTGAACGACGACGAGCACATGGTCTTGCGCGCCATCGCCGCCGGTTTCGAGGACAACGAGCAGATCGCGCAGCGCCTCAAGCTCGATCCCGACCGTGTGCCGCGCCTGCTGATGGGCATCATCGACAAGCTCGGCGTCAAGACGCGCGCCGAAGCGGCCCTGATGGCCATGCGCGCCGGCTGGATCACCATGGACGACATCCGCGACGTGCTGAGCGCCGGATAGCTGCCAGAAAAGAAGGTCATACACGCACACATGGCCCGTCCCCGCGTTCTATTTCTCACTGACCGTGGCGAGCGCCACCAGCAAAGCGCACTGGCCGCCGCGCCGCCGGAGCTTGAGGTCATCATGCGCCGCCGCCCGTCCGAGGCGGAACTGGCCACCCTGCTGCCGTCCATCGACTTCTTGATCTCGGAGCGCAACCAGCCCATCACCGAGGCGATGATCCAGCGGGCGAAAAACCTGAAGATGATCGTGCGCCTCGGCTCGCTCGACCATGACATCGCCTATGGCCCGGCGCTCGTGGCCGGCATTCACGTCGTCGTGCAGCCGGTGATGGGCACAATTTACTGCGCCGAGCACGCCCTGATGATGATGCTGGCGGTGGTCAAGCGGCTGGGCCGCTCGCTGAATGCTGCCGTATCGGCTCCGCCATCCTTCGGGCCGCAGCGCACCGACGAGGATACCTTCGCCTTCAACTGGCGCGCCTTCTCCGACATCGGCGCGCTGACCGAGAAGACGGTAGCCATCCTGGGCATGGGTGAGATCGGCGTGGAACTGGCGAGGCTCTTGCGCGGCTTTCGGCTGGCGGGCATCCTGTACAACAAGCGCACGCCCTACCCGGACGAGGTCGCGTACCCGTTGAACGTGCACTACGCAGACTGGCGCGAGTGCCTGCGCCGGGCCGACGTGCTGGTCAGCCTGTTGCCGTACTCTGTGGAAACGGACTTCAGGAACGGGGGCTTGAACGCCGGTGCGCTGGCCCAGATGAAGCGCGGCGCGCACCTGGTTCACCTGGGCAGCGGCAGCGTGCTTGACGAGCAGGCGCTGATCAAGGCGCTTCAGGATGGGCGTCTGGCGGGCGCGGCGCTCGATACCTATGAATACGAGCCGCTGCCGCTCGACCATCCGCTGGCGCAATATGCCCGCCAGCCGGACTCCAACCTGCTGCTCACCCCGCACACCGCCGCCGCATCCGCTCCGGGCAACCGCGCAGACGACTACGCGGCCATCCTGAATTACCTGCGCGGCGGCGACGAGGCGGTGATGAGTTCCGATTGACGTGGCAAACGCCTGGACCTGAAGGTCCAGGCTGAGCCTACGAAGCCCTTCGGGCTGGCATACGCTTTCCGCCCGAAGGGCTTTGTACATTCAGCCCAGTCGCTTCAGCGCCGGGCGCACCAACCGATCCGCATGAATCCCGGGGATCCATCCGCGCCTTCGATTATCCCCGCAATACCTGCCGGGCGGATTCTTACCGTTCCACGATCTCGACGCTGTTGATCTTGTCACCCGGATTGCGGTCCCTGCCGGGATCGCGCAGCCGGATCGCCATCAGCACGTCCATGCTCGCTTTGTCCGCCACCTTGCCAAACACGGCGTGACGCCCATCCAGGTGCGGCGTGGGGATGTGCGTGATGAAAAACTGGCTGCCGTTCGTATTCGGCCCGGCGTTGGCCATGCTCAGGATGCCCGCGCTGTCATGCCGGATGGCCAGCGCGCTCTGCTCATCGGCAAAGCGGTAGCCCGGACCGCCCGATCCCGTCCCGGTTGGGTCGCCGCCCTGCGCCATGAAGTCCTTCAAGACGCGGTGGAAGGTCGTATCGTTGTAGAACCCCTCGCGGGCGAGAAAGACGAAGTTATTCACCGTGATCGGCGCGCGATCCGCGTACAGGTCGATGGTAATGTCGCCGCGCTCGGTGTGGAAAATCGCCTGGTAGCTCTTCTTTGGGTCGATGACCATCGCCGGCGGTTGGTTGTACTGCTTGGCCACTGGAATTACTCCTTATCCGAGACACTTCACGACCTCATTGTAACCGTGAACCGGCGCGCTGAGCCAAAGAGGATTAAGAAACGCTCATCCTTCAACGCTTTCGTAACTTTCAATTTGGTTGGGCGGTATACGGGTGTATCGTGAGGCGAGTATGGAGGGAGAAATGTCCAAGAGAGCTGGTTTTGCCGCACTGGTCGCCTTGCTGCTGTTGGGGATCATGTCCCTCGGCGGCGGCGCAGGCGCACCCGTCGCGCAAGCGCAAGGCGATGCGCCGACGGACGAGCCGTTTGACGTCTATGTCGAGCTGGAAGGCGTCGTCGTGGCCATCGCGCCCGAACTGCTCACGCTGGACGATGGCCTGACTATTGTCCTCACATCGAACACTTTCATTGCTCCCGAAGTCGCGCCGGGCGTCGCCGTGACAGTCATCGCCCGCGTGGTGGACGATTCGTTCGTGGCGGACGCGGTTTACCCGGATGCTGACGGGCCAGAGCAGCTCCAGTTGAGCCTGGCCTTCGTCGGCTGCGTGGATAGTCAGGTCGGCGTCCACTTTGTGCTGCTCAACGTTCCCGATGGCATGACGCCCGGCAACCTCGATTTCACCTATGGCGCGGGCATCCCACCGCAGAATGTGGCGGGCGGCATCTGGCATTATTGGGCGTATCTTCCCAGCGGCGCGTATGACATCACCGAAGCCAGCGTTGCGGTGAACGGCCAGGTGGTCGCGCTGTCGAACCCCAGCGCCTTCGCGGGCGAGTTCGACTGCATGGCCACGCCGGAGCCAACTCAAGAGCCGACGCTCGAACCGACCCTGGAGCCTACGGCAGAGCCGACCCAGACTCCGGATTGTGTCGGGGCCGACCCGCACCCGGTCGGGATGCGCCTGGCGGATGCCTTTGACGTGAGCTACGACGAGATCATGGCGTGGCACTGCCAGGGCATTGGCTTTGGCGAGATTGCGCGCGCGTATGCCCTGGAGTACCTCAGCGCAGAGGACGACGAGCCGCTGACCGTCGAGGGCTTGTTTGACCGGCGCTTCGCGGGCGAAGGTTGGGGCAACATCGTCAAGGACTCTGGCATCGCGCCGAACGAGCTTGCGCCCGGCCAGGTCAAGCGCTTTGGCGGCGATGACGATGACGGCGACGACGCCGCCAATCCGGTAGTCGAACAGCAGACGGACCAGGACCGCGATCAAGACCGCGATCAGGATCAGGATCGGGACGATGACGGCCCCGGCAACAGCGAGAATGCTCCCGGCCAGAACAAGGACAGGGACAATAACGGCAGCGGGAACGACAGGAACAACAATACCAATAACAACAACACCAATAACAGCAACAACCGCAGCAACAACAACAACCGTGGTGGACGCGGTAGCCGGTAGCTGACGGCCTTCCCAACCTCACGGTCTGATAACGCCGCGCCGGGAATATCCTTCCCGGCGCGGCTTGTGTTACGCTGGCGGCAGACGGCGCACTAACGGATTTTTCTGCAAAACGTCACCTCTAATCCCTGCCGTTTATCAGGTCCGCGCCGAGGACTCTGGGGCGATAATAGTTCCATCGCGGTTACTTCTTGCGGCGTCGTGATTCCCCGCGTGAGTTGCCCCTTCACCTTCACGCGGTGGGCGCGGCGGCCCGCACCAGAGGCAAAGGGAGGACCACGGGTGGATGCAATAGCGTTAGCACGTTTGCAGTTCGCCGTTACCACCGTTTACCACTTCTTCTTCGTCCCACTCACGCTCGGCCTGTCGCTCTCCGTCGCCGTGATGCAGACGATCTACTGGCGCACCGGCAAGGAAGTCTGGAAGCGCATGGCGCGCTTCTGGGGCAAGCTGTTCGTCATCAACTTCGCACTGGGCGTCGTCACCGGCATCGTCCAGGAATTTCAGTTCGGCATGAACTGGTCCGGCTATTCGCGCTTCGTGGGCGACATTTTCGGCGCGCCGCTGGCCATCGAGGCGCTGGGGACCTTCTTCCTCGAATCCGTGTTCATCGGCGTCTGGATTTTCGGCTGGGACCGGCTCAGGAAGGGCGTGCATCTGGCCGCCATCTGGCTGGTGGCCATCGCGGCGCACCTGTCCGCCTTCTGGATTCTCATGGCGAACTCGTTCATGCAAGAGCCGGTTGGCTACAAGCTGAACCCGTTCTACACCCTGCCCGGCGGCCAGCCCTTCCCGCGCCTGGAGATGGTGGATTTCGGGGCGCTCATCACCAACCCGATGTTCATCACGCAGTTCCCGCACGTCGTGACGTCTGGCCTGACCACGGCGGGCTTCTTCATCCTGGGCATCAGCGCGTGGCATCTGATGCGCCGGACGCAGGCGGGCGCGATGTTCCGCCGCTCGTGGCAGATGGCCGTCGTGATCCTGGTCTTCTCGACCGTGCTCGTCGCGCTGACCGGCCACACGCAGATGCAGCACATGGTCCAGAACCAGCCCATGAAGGTCGCCGCTGCCGAGGCGCTCTGGGAGAGCGAAGACCCGGCCTCGCTGTCGCTGTTCACCATCGGCGACGAGACGAAGCGTGAGGACGTGTTCTCGATCCGCGTGCCGGGCCTGCTCAGCTTCCTGTCGTTCAACAGCTTCAGCGGCGAGGTGCGCGGCATCCGGGATCTACAGGCCGAATACGAGGATCGGTACGGCGAAGGGGTCAGTTACGTGCCGCCCGTCGCCGTGACGTACTGGACCTTCCGTGCGATGGTCGGCATCGGTTTGCTCATGATCCTGATCGCCTTCGTGGCGCTGTACCTGACCATGACCGAGCGCTTTGAGCGCACAAAATGGCTGCTGCGGCTTCTGCCGTTCGCCATCGTGCTGCCCTATGCAGCCAATACGAACGGCTGGCTGCTCACCGAGATTGGCCGCCAGCCCTGGATCGTCTCCGGCCTGATGCGCACCGAAGAAGGCATCTCGCCATTGGTTGGCTCTGAGACGGTGCTCGTCTCGCTGGTCGCCTTCACGCTGATCTACGGCGCGCTGATGGCCGCCAACCTGTACTTGCTCAACAAGTTCGCCAAGACGGAAGTGCCCGGCGACACTGCGCCGGTCGAACCCGGACCCGAACTCCCGGTGGATGTCTCCCCGGCGGTGTCACTATGAGCGAGGAAATCATGAAACCCGAACAGAAGTTTGCCCTGTTTCTGATGGTCATCGTGGGCATCGTCGCCGTCATCGTCGCGGCCATCGTCATGGATAAGCGGCGCTCGGCGAGGGTGGAGGGCTAAGCCGTTATGGACCTCAACACGCTCTGGTTCATCCTGATCATGGTGCTCTTCATCGGATTCTTCGTCCTGGAGGGCTTTGACTACGGCGTCGGCGTGCTGCTGCCCATCCTGGGCCGCAACGACGACGAGCGGCGCGCCGTCTTGAACACCATCGGCCCACACTGGGACGGCAACGAGGTCTGGGCGCTCACGGCGGGCGGCGCGATCTTCGCCGCGTTCCCCATGTGGTACGCGACGATGTTCAGCGGCTTTTATCTGGCGCTTGTGGTGCTGCTGCTGGCGCTCATCGCGCGCGGCGTGGCCATCGAATACCGCAGCAAGGATACCCGGCCCGGCTGGCGTCCGATGTGGGACGCGCTGATCTTTATCGGCAGCCTCGTCCCGGCGGTGTTGTGGGGCGTGGCGCTCAGCAATCTGGCGCGCGGCGTGCCCATCGACGGCGCTATGCAGTTCACCGGCACGTTCTGGGACCTGGTCAGCCCATACTCGCTGCTGGCGGGCGTCGCCACCCTCGCGGTGTTCCTGCTGCACGGCGCGATCTTCCTGGCGCTCAAAGTCCGCGACGACGTGGCCGAGCGCGCCCGGAAGCTCGCCGCGCAACTGTGGCTGCCCGTGGTGATCATCGTGGTCGCCTTCGTGGTGTACAGCTACGCCGAGACGGACGTGTTCATCCGCCTGGGCGTCAATCCGGGTGTGGCGGCCATCGGCGCGTTCGCGGCGCTGTTATCCATCGGCTGGTTCATCCGCGTCAAATCCTACGGCTGGGCGTTCGTGATGTCGATGGCGACCGTGGCGCTGTCTATCGTCACCATCTTCTCCGGCCTGTACCCGCGCGTGATGGTGTCCAGCAGCGAGCCGACCTTCAGCCTGACCATCTACAACGCCTCGTCGACGCCCTACACGCTCTCGGTGATGACCTTCGTGGCGTTGACGCTCGTCCCGGTTGTGCTGCTGTACCAGGGCTGGAGCTACTGGGTGTTCCGGCAACGTTTGCGCCGCGACGACCCGCACGTGTATTAACCGATCCGGCGGGCGAGGCGGGCGCGGACGAGACGAGCGCGGACGAGGCAGGCGGCGGACGAGGCAGGCGCGGACGAGGCAGGCCTCGTCCCTACAGGACGTTTTTTGTAGGGACAACGCCTGCGTTGTCCGCCCGCATTGCCCACCCGCATTGCCCACCCGCATTGCGCGCCCGCAATGTCCGCCCGCATTGCCCACCCGTTTATATCCGTCCGCATTGCGCGCCCGCATTACCCGCCCGCATTGCCCGCCCGCATTGCCCGCATCACAACGGAAAGACGCCGCCCGGTGGTCGCCGGGCGGCGTCTTTCCGTTGTGATGCGGGCAATGCGGGCGGCAATGCGGACGGATATAAACGGGTGGGCAATGCGGGCGGGCAATGCGGGCGGATATAAACGGGT
>JADZBY010000005.1 GCA_020851855.1 Anaerolineae bacterium | reverse complement strand
GACCTGGGCGCGCACGGCCCGCATGAGCGTGGGCCAGTTCAACAGCCCGAACAGCGCCGCCAGCGCGAGGTTGCTATCCAGGTTCACGACGCTGGCCAGCACTAACAGGAGCGGGAACGAGGGGATGGTCAGGATGAAGTTCGAAACGCCGGTCAGCACGATGTCGGGCATCCCACCCAGCAGCGCGGCGAGCGATCCGAGCGTCACGGCGATGACCGTCGCCGCCAGGCCGGCCTGGATCGAGGTCAGGATCAGGGATTGCCCGCCGTGCACCATGTGCGAGAGCACGTCGCGCCCTTTCCAGTCCAGGCCCAGCGGGTGCTCGGCGCTCGGTGGGGCGAGCAGCGACCGCGCGCCCGGCTGGCGGCGATCCATGCGCGTTTCGCCCTCGTAGGGGATGAATAGCGGCCCGAACACGGACACCACCACAAAAAACGAGATACCCAGGAAGCCGATAAAGCCCGCTTTGTTGCGCAGCAGGGCGCGGAAGGCATTGCGCAGGCCCAATCCCAGGCCGGCCAGTTTACGCAGGACGTATTCGCGCCACGTCTCTTCGAAATTGACTTCCTCAAGCGCCGCGCGCGAGGTGAACGGGTCCTGCCGGTTGCTGTAGGCGTAGCTGATCACCACGGCGGTGGCCAGCACGATCATCGGCACGCCGCCCAGGAAGCCGCAGGCGAAGCCGCTCAGCGTGCAGGCGATGAATCCGCCCACGCCGGCCCGCCATTTCTTATACCTCGCCGCGACCAGGAGCGGGATCAGGCCACAGATCATGCCGATGACGAAGCCTGCCGGGGTCGCGACGGTTTCGAAGCCGATCACGGGGGTTAATCTCTCTTTTCCAGGCGTACTCGTGGGTCGAGCCAGCCGATGACGAGGTCGGACAGGATGTTGGAGAGCACGACCGCGGCGGTGATGACCAGGAAAATGCCCTGCATGGTGGTGTAGTCGCGCTGGGAGATGGCGGTGTACAGGTTGCGGCCCAGGCCGGGGTACTGGAACATTTCCTCGATGATCACGCTGCCGCTCACCACGAATCCCACGCTGATGGCGAGCCGCGTCACGAGGGGCAGCATGGCGTTGCGGCCTACGTAGGTGGTCAAAATGCGCCGCCGGGACAGGCCGCGCGCCTGGGCGACGGTGATGTAATCTTCGCCCAGCGTCGAAATGGTGCTGCTCTTCATGGCCAGAATCCAGCTGCCAATCGAGGCCAGCACGTAGACGATGACCGGCAGCAGCGCGTAACGAATGATGCTGCTGATGTACTCTACCGTGAAGCCGGCCTGGATGGTCGGATCGACGCCGCCGCGCACCTGCCCGACCTTGAACCACTGAAGCTGCACGCCGAAGATGATGATGATCAGCAGCGCCAGCACGTAGTCGGGGATGCCGGAGACGACAGACGCGAAGGCGGTCATCAGGTTGTCGAACCAGCCGCCGCGCCAGTAGCCCATCGCCAGCCCGATCAGCACGCCCACCGTGAAGCTGACCACGAGGGCGATCCCGACGCTGAACAGCGTCCAGGGCAGGTAGCGGGTGATGATGTCGGCCACCGCCGTGCCGCCGCGCGTGATGGACTGGCCCAGGTCGCCGCGCAAGAGCTTTCCTACGAAATCAAGGTACTGCTCGATGATCGGCGCGTTCGGGTCAAAGTCGAACAGGCCCGCCGCGACGCGCTGCGCTTCTTCGAAGGTCAGGTTTTGCGTCTGCATGAGCAGGTCGATCTTGACCTGAACCGGGTTGCCCGGCATCTGGCGGATGAGGAAGAAGGTGAAGGTCATCACCGCCCAGATGATCAGTAGCCCCTGCAAGAACACGCGAAACGTGTAGCCGCGCATCAGGCGGGCCAGGCGCTGGCGGAGCGTGACGGGTAACGGGCGGGTGGGCGTGTCGAGCGGGGGCGTGCCGGGCACGGACACAACAGACATGGGGGAAACCCTCGTGCGCTAACCTGGCGTACTCTAACTTCAGGGTGTGTCTGCAAACCCTCACTCCCGGCCCCTCTCCCTCATGGAGAGGGGTGAGGAAACTAAGGGGCGCCCTGCTTTTCTCCCCTCTCGCCCTGGGGGAGAGAGGGGCTGGGGGAGTGAGGGTCAACCCAGAAACAGACTTTGCAGACACGCCCTAGCTGTAACCGTGATAAAGGCGCAGTCCGGCAGCTGGTTTCACCGCACTGGACTGCGCCCTCACTATTCTAGCGGATTCTCCGCAGATTACGAAGCTTACGAGCCGACCGGTCCCAGTGTGCCGTTCAGGATCAACAGGATGATGTAGTGGTCCTGGCTCGGGTTCAGGTAGATCGGGTCGCCGTCCGCCGGGCCGCCGCTGATGAACTGCTCGTTCAGCGGCTCCACGCTCAGCATCTCGTTCAACGGGATGAAGAACATCATGTCGTTGATGATGCGCGCGACCTTGTCGGCATTCGCTTTGTGCTGGGCGTCATCCAGGCCGGCGTCGACGTTGTTGATCAGGTCCAACAGGTCGATGCTCTCGCCTTCCCACTCGAACTCCAGCGGGTTGCCCATGCCCTTCTCGGTTTCCGCGAGCAGGACTTTGTTCCAGCGCAAGATGGGGCTGCGGAAATTGCTGAAGGCGAAGGGCGAGCCAGCGCCCCAACTCCATACCGACAGCTCATAGTTGCCGTCGCGGATGGCCTGGGCGGCTTCCTGCCACGGGATGGCGCGCTCGGTGATGTCGAAGCCGAAGGCGTTGAGCTGTTCGGTGGCGTCACGGGCGGCGGCGCTGAAGTCCGCGAAGTCGGCGGGGAACACGTACTCGAAGCTGAGCGTATTGCCGTCCGCATCGACCCACTTGCCATCGGCGTTGCGCGTGTAGCCGGCTTCTTCCATGAGCGCGGCGGCCTGGTCGAGGTTGTATTCGTAGCGGTTCAGCGCGTTGATCGTTCCCTCGTCAAGCAGCGTCGGCGTCAGGCTGTCCAGGATGCCGGACATGTAGACCGTGCCGGCGGCCCCGAACACGCCGTTCGTCAACAGCGCGCTCTGCTCACGGTTGATGGCGTAGGCCATCGCCTGACGCACTTCCTTCTTCTGGAAGGCGGGCACTTCGAAGTTGAAGAGCAGCGCCGGGCCATAGCCGCGCGGCGTCGTCACCAGGCGGATGCCCGCTTCTTCGAAGGACGTGATGGTCGCAGGTGGGTACACGTTCGTGGAGTGCGCCAGCTCGCCGCTGAGGATGAGCGGCGTGGTCACTTCCGTCTCGCCCGCCCAGATTTTCAGCTCACCGAACTTCACGGAATCGGAGTACAGGCTGTTCGGCTGCCAGTGCAGCGTCATGAACGCCTCGCCCACATCGTCGAGCGAATAGGTGTACGGGCCGCTGGCGATCAGCGCCGCCGGGCGGAACTCGTTGATCTCGTTGGTCAGCGCGGTCCACTCTTCGCTGTCATTCGCCGCGCCGGTTGCGACCAGGTCGCGCGCCTTCTGGGCCAGCTCGCCATAGTTGGCGCTGGCGACGGTGTGTTCCTTGAGGATCAGGCGCTCGGCCAGCCGGGACGCCTTGCCTTCCTGGAAGGTGTAGCGCACCGTGAGGTCGTCCACGGCCTGCACGTCGGAGATGTAGTTAAACTGCGCCCATTTCAGGATGCGCCCGATAGCGTAGGTGTCTACCACGTCCTGCGCGGTGATCGGGTCCCCGTTGCTCCACAGCGCGCCTTCCTTGAGCTTGACCTCGTAGGCGGTGTCGTCGTCCACGAAGCCCCAGCTTTCGGCCAGGATCGGCACGTACTCGTTGGAACCCCACAGGTAGAAGGTCAACTGGAGTTCAACCAGCGGACGGTACACAGTACCCAGGTTCTCGTTAAGGCCGCCGGTGGAAAAGCTGTTGAGGTGATGTGTTCCGGGCGCGGTGTAGGGCCACGTCCCCAACCATGTGCCCGTCGGGCCTTCCTGCGCGCGGACCGGCCCGGCGGCGACGCCGCCCAGGGCCAATACGGCGAGCAGCACGCACAATACGAGACGTTTCATAGCTGCATTCCTCCTGCAAACAACGTCTAGTTTTTTCTCGGCAAGCGCCGATAGGCTAGAACTTTAGCGCGCTAGCCTAACAGGCGCAAGCGCGGTGCGTGGAGCGGTTTCCGGCCATCGCGCCGCAGGAAAGAGAAGCCGGAGATCGCACGCCCTGTGTAGGTTTCCGTAGGTTTCCCGGCAAATCGCTGACAGGCGTCATACGGCAAGTGACATTTGGCATATAAGGCCCTGATCAACTTCACTGGACTTGGGGGCGGCATTCAAGGACAATGTGACCAGTATTTGATGAACACTTTGGCCACTACTTGTCGATGCATTCTCGCTTCTTCTGAGGATCACGGCAAGGCTGCTCTCCCTCATCTCACATCTTGGTCGGATGTGCGTACCCCAACGCAGCCGACAACGACTGGTGTAGCAGGTGAAGCGCCGGCTTCACCTGTTGCCGTTGTGGGGGATAGTGCGCCGATTCGGCAACGAGGGGTCTTTCAGGTTGTGCGGCGGGCGCGTCGCGACGCGCCCCTACACGTTGTGGTGCTGTAGGGGCGGCTCGCGAGCCGCCCAGAAGCCTCACTCTACGCGCTATTCTGCGCCGCACGCAGCGTGTTTTGCAGCAGCATGGCGATGGTCATCGGCCCGACGCCGCCGGGAACGGGCGTGATCGCGCCCGCCACCCCAACCGCCTGGTCAAAGTCCACATCGCCCACCAGCCGCGAGCCGCTCTTGGCGCTCGGATCATCGACGCGGTTCGTGCCCACATCGATGACCACCGCGCCGGGCTTGATCCAGTCGCCCTTGACCATCTGTGCGCGCCCGACGGCGGCGATCAGCACGTCTGCGCTGCGCACCACGTCGGGCAGGTTCTTCGTCCGGCTGTGGCAGATCGTGACCGTCGCATCCTGCCGGACCAGCAGCAGCGCCACCGGCATCCCGACGATGTTGCTGCGCCCCAGGACGACGGCGTTTGCCCCGGAGAGCTTGACGCCGGTTTCTTCGAGCAGGCGAATACAGCCCGCGGGCGTGGCCGGGACAAAGAGCGGCTCGCGGCCCTTCTGCGCCAGCCGGCCCATGTTCATGGGGTGGAAGCCGTCCACATCCTTGTTCAGGCCCACCGCGCTCAACACGGCCTCTTCGTCCAGCCCGGCGGGCAGCGGCAGCTGCACCAGGATGCCGTGCACGTCGTCACGCGCGTTCAGGTCCCGCACGAGCGACTCGACCTCGTGCTGGCTGGCGGTGGCGGGCAATTCGAAGCCAAACGACTCGATGCCCACCTCGGCGCACGCCTTGCGCTTCATGCGCACGTAGGTGTGCGACGCCGGATTGTCCCCGACGAGCACAGCGGCCAGTCCGGGCCGGATGCCGCGCTCGGCGACCAGCCGCTCCACGCCCTCAGCGACTTCGGCGCGTACTTTGGCCGCAATCGCCTTACCATCGATCAGTGTTGCCGTCATGAAATGCTCCTTATGAGGTTGAACAAGGGGGAAAATCTTCATCTTCACCCAGAGCGCGTATTGGTGGGGGCCATGCGGTGGCGGATGACCCAGATCAGGGATGCATTGGCGCGCGCGTCCGCGTTGGCGGCGTCCAGCGCTTCCTGGTAGGACGCCTGCGCCAGGTCCGGATCGCCCGCGATCTCGGCGGTCCCGGCGTCGCGCAGGGCGGCCAGCGCCTTCGCCACCGGGTCCGCGCCGCGAATCTCGCGACCGCGCGCCTTGAGCATCTGGAAGATGTCCGCCAGATGTTCCGCGCTGGCGTCCCAGCGGCCCAGCGCGTGCGTGGTGCGCGCCTGAAGCGCCCGGACGAAGATCAAGCCGGCCAGATCGGGCGGCGACGCGCGCCGCAGCATGATGAGGGATTGCTCCGCCGCTTCGAGCGTTTTCAGGTGGCGGTTGATCTCCGCGTTCAACTCGGTCAGCGCGTCGGCGGCCTGGCTGCGCGCCGGGGTGCGGTGCGGCGAGTTGGCCACCTGCCGGTACAGGTCCGCCGCGACTTCCAGCGCGCCCTGGGAACGCCGCGCGTCGGCCAAGCCGGCCACGATGGCATCCTGGCGCGCCGCTTCCGGCTCCGGCTGGCTGCTCTCGACGCGGCCCGCTTCTTCGTAGGCGCGCACCGCCTCGCCGGGGCGGCCCATCGCCGTGTACAGCCGTCCAAGCGTGCACAGCGTCTCGACGTACTGGTCGGGCGCGTGCCGCACGTCCTGATAGACGAGCGCCTCGTGGTGGCGAACCGTGGCGCGCTCCAACTCGCCGCGCATCTCGTGAGCGCGCGCCAGATTTTGCAGGATGCTGACGATGTTCCCGCCCTGGTGCTGCGGCAGCGAGCGCTCCAGATCAAGCGCGGCTTCCAGGTGCGCCAGCGAATTGGCGAACTGGTTGCGCTCCAGGTAAATCTCGCCCAGCGCGCGCTCGGTGGCGGCGCGTTCGGCAGGCGCGCCGTTGCGCTCCAGGAAGCCCAGCGCGCGGTGATAGACCTCGATGGACTCTTTGAGTTGGCCCAGCGCGCGGTGGCTGTCCGCCAGCGATTTGAGCGTCTGGCCGGTGCGGTCGTCCTGCACGGCGGTCAGCACGGCCTCGAAATGCTTGCGGGCCTGGTCGTGCGCGCCGAGCTTGGCGTAAATCGCGCCCAATCCCTGGTGAAGCTCGGCCCGTTCGCGCGCCGTCGCGCCCTCGATGGTCAGCGCCTCGTCGTAAGCGTTGATGGCGGCCTGAAGCTGGCCCAACCGGGCATACGCGCCGCCCTGTTCGGCCAAAAGCGCGCGGCGGCGCGTCTCGTCCAGGATGTCAAAGTCGAGCGCGTCGCGGTAGGCTTCCACCGCCGCCTGCCAGTCGCCCGCGTTCGCCTCGCTGCGGGCCAGGGCGATGAGCGTATCCAGGTAGCGCGCCGGTTCATTCAGGGCGTCCTGCGCCGATAGCGAGCGCCGGTACGTCTCCGCCGCGCGCCGGTACTGGCCGAGCGTGTCGTGCGCCGAGGCCATGTCGAGCAACACGGCGGCCTTGAGCGCCTGATCGGTGTGCGCGCCGCCTTCCACGACGTGCAGCGCTTCTTCAAAGGTGTCGATGGCCTCGCCAAAGCGCCGCAGCCGCAGCCGCGTATAGCCCAGCGCCACGACGGTATCGGTATAGAGCGGGATGTCGCGCTCGCGGCGCAGTTGTTCCAGGGCGCGGTCGTAATAGGCGGCGCTGCGGGCGTCATCCCCGGCCTCGCGGCACACTTCCGCCGCCTCGCGGCAGATCAGACCTCTTGCCTGCGGGTCCGGTTCCAGCCCGGCGGCGGCGTCAAAATGGCCCAGCGCGCGCGGGATATCGCCCAGGCGGGTCCAGGCGCGCGCCAGCGTGTGATGCGCCGTGAGAAGGGCCATCGCGGCGGCGTTCGATTCCGTTGCCGCGTAGTCGCTGATCAGCGGCTCCAACACTTCACACGCCTCTTCAGAGCGGCCCAGGCGCGCATACAGGACGCCAAGATCGCGCCGGGCGGCCAGCGCGGGCAGCCTGCCGGGATATTCGCTCTCCATCAGGTGCAGGGCGCGCTCGGCAAGGTCGATGACCGGGATCGGATCGTCCAGCGCCGGCTCAGAGCGCAGGTACAGCCCGATGGACAGCGCCTGGACGCCCGTCGAGCCGTGCAGCAGGCCATCCTTCGCGCGCGCCGCCAGCCGCGTGATCCACTCTTTGAGCGCGGCTTCTCCACGCGGCGCACGGCCCGACTCGTACTGGCGGCGCGCCTGGAGCGCCAGCGCGTGCCCGACGGCCTTCAGGTCGGCGTTCGGCGGCGCGGTCAGCAGCTCGATGGCCCGCGCGCCGGCCTCAAGCGCCTCGACCGGTCGTCCGGATTCGGATAGCAGCTCGGCCAGCGCGAGCGCGGTCAGCGCGCCTTCGAGGCCGGGATTCTTGTGCGTCAGGGCGCGGCGGTAATTGGCGATGGCCCGCTCGCGCTCGCCCAGGGCGCGCTGCACGTCCGCCAGGTTATGCAGCGCAATGCCGATCTCGTGCTCGTCGCGGCTGGGAAGGCTGTTCAGGGCGGTCAATTCCGCGTCAAAGGCGTGCGCCGCGCCCGCCAGTTCGCCGCGTTCCCAGGCCACCCGGCCCAGTACGCGGCACAGGATGGCGTCGGCGTGCGGATCGGGCCGCTCGCCCTGCACCTCGTGCGCGGCGCGGGCGGCGCTCTCCGCTTCTTCCGTCTGGCCGAGCATGAGGGCCAGGTGCGCGTACAACGCCTGGCTGGCCCGCTGCCGGGCGAAGATGGGCCGCGCCATGTTCGCCTCGTACCACACGCCTTCCGCCCCAACGCGCATGGCCGCTTCGCGCACCTCGCCCTTTGACGCCAGCGCGCGCGCCGCCGCACGGGCCACCGCGGCGCGCATCTCCGGCGGCGCTTCGGGCGCAAGCTGCGCGTACATATCCGCCGCGACGCTCACCTCGCCCTGCAAATGATAGGTGACCGCGCGCAGCCAGTGCGCGATAAAGG
>JADZBY010000004.1 GCA_020851855.1 Anaerolineae bacterium | reverse complement strand
GGCGTTGATGCGTTGGCCCCGGCGCAGAAGTGCACGCCCATGCTGCCTCGGACCGAAACAGACTATACTACGGGGGATATCGGCTGCATTTCGTGGGTGCAACATGCCAGACTCCTTGCGCGTGCTTCTCATCGGCTCCCCGGACTCGGCGCCATTCCTCGCTCTCCATCACCTCGAAGCGCACTATCACGTGATTTCTGGGAGCGCCGAGACGGTCGAGGCGGCGCGCGATATGTTCGCCCAGGATACGTGGGATGTCCTGCTGGCAGATTGCACCACGCCGGAATGGCAGGCGCACGGCGTGGCCTCGTTCTTTCGGAAGCGTGGGCTATTCACGTTTCTGCCGCTGATCGCTATCACCAGGACGCGCAGCCAGGCAGCGGCAGCCGCCGCCGAGCGGGTAGACGCCTTCGCCTACACGAGCGCGGACGACGGCCACCATGTGCTGTTTATCGTGGCCCGCCTGCTCAGCGCTGCCCGGCAGCAGGCCGAGTTCGCGCGCCTGAACCAGATGCTCCACGTATTGACGCGGCAGTCTGACCAGGGCATCCTGGTCGTCGGGCGTGACGGGCGCATTCATTTCGTCAACGAAGCGCTCCCCCGTATGTTCGGTTACACCCTCGACGAGCTGACCAGCATGGATGCGGCCCGCCTGCTGAGCCTGATCCATACGCAAGATGTCGAGATGGTCGTGACGCACTGCCTGAGCCTTGCCGAGGGCCGCGAAGGTCCCCAACACCTCGAGATACGCGCCAACCACCGCGACGGCTCGCCGCGTTGGCTGGGGATACTCGTGACCGAGGTGGAATGGGATGGCGAGCGGGTGTTCCAGGCGACTACGGTCGACATCACCGAGCGGGTCACGGCGCAGCAGGCCTTGCGCACCAATGACCAGGTGTTGCGCCTGGCCCTCGAAGCGGCCAATGCGGGCGTCTGGGAGTGGAGCATGAAGGACGATCATGCCTACTGGTCCGCCGAGAACTACCGTGTCCTCGGTTACGAGCCGGGCAGCGTGGCGTCGGAATATGCAAACTGGCTACGCGCCGTCCATCCCGATGATCGGGCCGCCGCTGACGCCGAGGTGCAGCGCTGTATCCGCGAGCGCTGCGCATTGAACAAAGAGTTTCGAGTCGTCTGGCCAGACGGATCGGTTCATTGGCTGCAAAACATTGGGCGACTTCAGTTTGACAGGGCCGGCGCGACGACGGGCATGATCGGCATCCAGATCGACGTCACGGCGCGCAAACAGGCGGAAGTGGAGAAGCGCGAAGCCGACGAGACGTTGCGGGCGCTGCTATCCAGCTTTCCGGCAGAGATCACGGTGCATGACCTGAACGGGCGCATCAGTTCCCATGTCGTTCAGCCCGAATTTGGCTCGGCCCCCGACCGGTTCGGCGGGCGGCAACTCGCAAAAATGCTGACTGCCGCCGAGATGGATCGCCTCGGTGAGTATGTGCGTCAGGTGGCGGCGACCGGCAAGCCGTTTAGCGCCGAAGATGCGGTGAACGGTCAGGGCGAGACGTTCTATCTTCAGCATGAGCTGTATCCAATCCAGGATGCCGTGGGGCAGGTGATCGGTGTGGGGCGAATCACGCGCGACGTCACCGACAGCCACAACATCGAAGAAGTGCTGGAGCGCAACCTGAGAGAACTGGCGGCCATGTATGCCATCACCAGCGCCTTGAATGAATCGCTCCAGCCGGAAGTGTGGTGCCACACCCTGTTTGACATCCTGGCGAAGTTCCTGCACACCGACGCCGCCTGGATCGTCCTGGAAAACGGGCGCGACGACGACCTGTCGCTGGCCATTGGCTCGAAGGGCAGCGGGGAATCGGTGATTGGCGCTGGTCTGGCGGCGCACCTGGCCGGTTGTGAGGTGTGCGGCCCGCCAAAGGAGCCGGTGGGCGTCAGTCACGTGTTCGAACCCTGTGCGCGTGTGCGCGGCGAGCACCTTGAGCCGTTCGGCATCGTATCCGCCGCCGCCGTCCACCTGTGCAGCCGGGAAGGATACCTCGGCCAGTTGAGCCTCGGCTGGGCGCAGCCGTACACGCTCAGCCACGCGGAACATACCACGCTGGACGCCATCGCGCAGCAGGTCGCACTGGCCGTACACAACGCGCGACTGTACCGGCGGGCGCGCCAGACGAGCCACCTTCACATCCTGAACGCCCTCAACGAGGCGATCATGACCACGCTGGACCCTACGGCGCGCGTCGAGATCATCCTCGACCACGCCGCGCTGGCGCTGGATGCATCCGTGGCCGCCATCACGTTCACCGAGCCGATGAGCGGGATTTTCCCAACGCGCGTCTGCCAGCGGGAAAAAGGCTGGATCGAGTCGCCTTACGTCGAAGGGGTGTTGCAGGAAGGCGCAGACTTCCTGGCGGCGCTCTCGGCGCGTCACGAGGCGGCGGTGGCATCTATGGACGAGATGCCCTCGCTGGCCGCCCACCCACAGGCGGACATCTTTCGGGACTCCCCGACGTTGCTCGCGCCGGTGGTGTCCGAGGGTGAGTTGCTGGCAGTGCTCATGCTCGCCCGCTCGCCTGGGTCGCCGCCGTTTGCCGATGAGAGCCATGACCTGGCCATCGCCATCGCAGACGTGACGGCCAGCGCCATCCGCAACGCGCACCTGTTCGTGACCGAGCAGAGTCAGCGCCAGTCCGCCGAGGCGCTCCTGAGCGTCTCGTCGCTGCTCACCAGCACGCTGGACTCGAACTCGCTGCTGCAAGGCATCCTGGACAGCGTCAGCCGGGTGCTGCCTTACGATGTATGCAGCATCATGCGCTTCGAGGGCGACACAGCCCGCGTCATCGGCATTCAGGTCGGGCCGCAGCATTCCATCGAGGGTGTGTCTGCCCTGGCCGGCCTGTCGCTGGATGGGGCGTATGCGCTCCGGCTGCCCATTCCCAGCGTGCCCGGCCTGGCGGAGTTGGTCCAGGCCCGCAGCCCGGTCATTTTGCCGGACATGAACCGCACGCCGGACCAGCTGACGTACCCCTGGATGATGTGGGTGCGCTCGGCGGCGAGTATTCCTATCCTGGTCGGCGGCCAGCTCATCGGCTGCCTGAGCCTGGTCAGCTCCACGCCGCGCACCTATTCCCGGCAGCAGGTCACGACCATGACGACCTTCGCCGCCCAGGTCGGCGCCGCGCTATACAACGCTCAACTCTTTGAAGAAAGTGAGACGCGCGCCAGGCGTCTTGCCGTGATGGCGTCTGTCACGGCGGCGGCGATCACGTCCCTCGATCTGGAAGCTGTGCTGAACCGGGTTCTGGAAACGACATGCCACGCCTTCGGGGCGGACCTGGCCACGCTGATCATCCAGGACGGCAGGCCCCAGGCGCTCACTATCACCTTCGAGCGCGCCGCCGGCGAGGCATCGTCCCAAGAAGCGCCGTCCCAGCCGGCGGGCCTGCTCGGATACGCCCTGGAACAGAATCGAGCGCTGCGCATTGATGACCTGTCGCTCGATCCACGCTTTGACCCGGCAGTTGACGTCAACGGCATGCCGGGCATGGCCGCGCTCATCTGCGCTCCACTGAGCTTCCATGACACCTTCTCCGGCGTCTTCGCGCTCGTCCGGGGGGCAGAGCGCCCATTTTCCGAGGGAGAGCTGCACCTGCTCCAGTCGCTCGCGCCGATGGTCGCGCTGGCCACGGCCAATGCGCGCCTGTACCGCGCCAGCCGCTCTCAGGCGGAAGAGATGGCGCTGGTCAACGAGTTTGGCCTGCACTTCGCGCGCAGCCTGGACTCGCGCGCGCTCACACGCGACATGCGCGCTACGCTGAAGGCCTATCTTCAGGCGGACATACTCGTCCTGTTCGATCACGACGCCGCCCGCGATCTTCTCATCGCCTGGACCGACCCGGACGATCCCGACCCGGACTACGATAGGCTCCAGGTTCCGGTCGGGGCGAGCATTTCGGGCTGGGCGTTGCGGAACCGGCAGGCCGTGCTCGTTGACGACGTACAGAGCGACCCGCGCACCGCCAAATCGCTCGGCGTCGGGCGCGCCGACGCACAGCATTCGCTGATGGCCGTCCCGTTCTTCGATACGAGCGGCTCCAGCGGCGTTGTGGTCGCCACTGCGGAAAGGATCGGGGCTTTTTCCGCCAGGGAGCTGAGCCTGTTCCAATCCCTGGTTTCTTTCCTGGCGGTGATGCTGGAAAATGCGCGCCTGTACGAACAGACGAAGCGCCTCTTTGGCGAGCGAGAACAGGCGCAGACGCTGCTCGTCCAGAACGAGAAAATGGCGGCGCTGGGCCGCCTGACGGCCTCGGTAGCCCATGAGATCAACAATCCCATCCAGGCCATCCTGGGCTTCATCTCGCTGGCGCAGGAAGAGCTGGAAGGCAACGGCGACGTGGAGACGCTCGCCCGCTATCTGGGCATCGTCGAGGATGAGATTGACCGCATCGCGGTCACGGTCGAGCGGATGCGCGAGTTCTACCGGCCAGATCGCAGCCTGGTGAACAAGACGGATATCCACATCCTGCTGCGCTTTGTCCTGGAGCTAACCGCCAAGAAGCTGCAGGAGAGCAATGTGCGAGTCGAGAGAAGCTGGACGGCGGACCTGCCCGGTATTCCGGCCAATCCCGATCAACTCAAGCAGGTGTTCCTCAACCTGGTGCTGAACGCCATCGATGCCATGCCCGAAGGCGGCGTACTGCGCATCTCCACGTCGCTCGCACCGTTGGCGCGCCAGGCGGACGGCGCTGAGCCAGACGCCGCGCCGGGACTGCGCATCGAGTTCCGGGACACGGGCGCAGGCATCCCCGACGACGTGCTGCCACAGATCTTCGAACCGTTTTTCACGACCAAGCATCACGGCTCCGGCTTGGGGCTTTCCATTTCCTATGGTATCGTAGTGGCACACCGAGGGTACATCACGGCGACCAGCAAAATCGGGGAAGGTACAAGCTTCGTCGTTCACTTTCCGGTGGGATAGGCGTCCCTCAAAGCGCCAAGCGCGGCAGGCTTGGACCACGACTGGGAAAGAACACCCCTAACCCTGCCCTTCCCCCCACGCAGAGGCGAAGGGGGAAAACCCGGCTCTCTAAGCCCCGCCCTCTTTATGGGGGAGGGGTTGGGGCGGGGGAGATAACTCTGAGTGCTCACCAGGTGGATGTACTAGGATAAGGAGAGCATCAGCCTATGACGTCTCAGCCCAAAATCCTGGTCGTCGATGATGAAAGGTCGATTCGCCTGTTCCTGGAAGAAGAGCTGTCCCGGCGTGGTTATCTCGTGGTCTGCGTGGAAACGGGCGAAGACGCGCTCGCTCAAATCGCGCGCGACGAGTTCGACGTCGCGCTGCTCGACCTCAAGCTGCCCGGCATCAGCGGCCTGGAAGTGCTCCATACCCTTCGCCGCCGCTGGCCAGACACGGGCGTCATCATGCTCACGGCGCATGCCACGCTTGAGTCGTCCATCGAGGCATTGCGCCAGGGCGCGCAGGATTACCTGTTCAAGCCCTGCCGGCCCGCCGACCTGCGCGAGAGCGTTCGCACGGCGCTCGAACGCCGCCAGCAAGCCCTCAGACAGCGCAACTTGCTCGTGCAGCTCAAGCAGACCATGACGCGCAACCTTGAAGAGCTTGGTGAAGTCATCAGCGAGCCGGTCGAGGGACACGCTGCGCCGCCGGACCCGGAAACACCCGACAAAGAGCGGTTCTACCAACAAGGCCTGCTCGTGATCGACCAGGCCCGGCATGTCATCACCTGGCACGGGAGACTGCTCGATCTCAGCCCGCTCGAATTTGAGATCGTGGCCTATCTGGCCCGCTGTGCGCCGAAAGTCGTCTCTGCCCAGGAACTGGTGCGCGGCGTGCAGGGCTTCGATAGCGATCCCTGGGAAGCCAGCAACCTGATGCGCTCGCACATTCACCACATCCGCCAGAAAGTGCGCGCTGTGACGGGCGCTGGTGAACTCATCCGTACCGTGCGCGGGATCGGGTACGCGCTCATCGTAGGATGAGTACGGTGTCGGACCGGTGCGGTCTGGCATACCTGGCATACCTGGCATGTCTGACATCGGGGTGAAGCCGGCGCATTGACCTGCCCGTTTTCCTCGACGCTGACGCCGTTTTCTCGCATGTCTCCCTTCAGGTTCTACACTTCTTCCACACAGCTTCCACGCAACTGAAAGTTTCGCGCGCCCGCTTTGTCCTATACTCCGATCACGGGGGTGGAAGCCAGGCCATCATCCCTGTTCTTCCGCCGCCTGATACCCTTGTCTGAGCCGCATTCCAGGCGCGAAGCCAAGAGGACGGACAGTGAAACGCATCCTTGTGGTTGATGATGAGATTAATGTGGCAGGCGCCATGCACGAGGGACTCCGCTCCTTACACGATTGTGAGGTCTTTGTCGCCCACGGGGGGCATGAGGCGGCATTCCTGATGGAGAAGCACCCGATCGATTTGCTGATTACGGACTTTCGAATGCCGGATATGGATGGCCTGACGCTGGCGATGCGCGCCCGTGAGCTGCTGCCCAGCCTGAAGATAATCCTGATCTCGGCTTTCCTGGACGAGGGCGTTACCGAACGCGCCAGGGGTGTGGGAGTCACGCAACTCCTGAGCAAACCGGTGAGAACGCGCGATCTGAGAGGCATGGCGCGTCAGGCGCTTGCCCTTCCCTGAGAAAAGCGTCACCAGGGGCCGGTGCTTGCGTGACATTGAGCACTACATAGGGACAACGTAGCACGTGACAATCCGCAGTATCGTCCTTCTGATTATCTTCGTGTCGTTTGCTTTTCTCCTGGGAGTTGTCTCCCTGGCTTCCAATGGCGTCTTGCTCCAGAGCTTTGCCGACCTGGAAAACAGCAGCGTGCTCCACGATGGGCAGCGTATGTTCGTCTCCGTCTCGGACGAGCTTACGTCGTTGGCGGCGGTGACGCGGGACTACGCCGCCTGGAGCGACACCTACGAGTACATCCACGGCCGCAACCCGGAGTACCTGAAGCAGAACTACTTTGACGAGTTGTTCCCCTCGCTCCGGTTCAATCTGGTGTTGATCGCGGACCGGGACGGGAAAATCGTCTTTGCCAAGGAAGTGTACGGCGAGCGCCGCGCGGAGATCACCCACAGCCAGACCGTGACGGACTTCATGGCCCGCTACAGCGGTCTGTTTCATCACACCGACGTGAACAGCGCCCTGGACGGCCTGGCCGACTTCGGCGGCATTCCCGTGCTGGCGGCATCGCGCCCGATACTGCCCGAATACAGCGTCGGTCCGGTGAGCGGCACGCTCGTATTCGCCCGGTATCTGGACGGTGGTGAGGTCGCGCGCCTGGCGGAGAAGGCGGAGTACAACTTCACGGTTTCCCGCGCACACATGGACTCGCTCTCTGCAGACGTGCTGGCCACGCAGACGAAGCTGGTTATCGGCGCAAAGCTGGATACGTCCAAACCGCTCGTGCGGCCCATCAGCGACAGCCAGATTTCTACCGAACTGGTGGCCAATGATGTGAACGGTGCGCCGCTGCTGCTCTTCACTTCGGTAGCGCCGCGCTCCATCTACATTCAGGGGCGGGCGGCGGCAGACTACGTCGCCAAGCTCGCCGGGCTGGTTGGCCTGGCGTCCTTGCTGGTCTCCCTGCTGCTCATGGAAAAAGCCCTGATCCGGCCCATCGGTCAGCTCATCTCCGCCGCGCACGACATTGCCCGGAATGGCCGTCCTGCGGAGCGCATGAAGCCCGGCGGCTCCGCCGATCTTCGTAACCTCGCTGCGTCCATCAACGAGATGTTGGACGCGCTGCAGCGCACCCAGGACGAATTGGCGCTCAGCGTCGCTGAAAACCGCGCCATCCTGGATGCCATCCCCGACATCATGTTGCACATCAAGCCCGATGGGGTGGTCAAGTGGGCCGTTGCGCCTGAAGATTACCCGCACAAGGACGTGGTGGCGTCCCTGGTGGGGCAGAACATGTACACGCTGCGCGACGCTCTGCCGGTCTATTCCGAAAGTGACGAGGCGAGGGGGCTGGCCGCTCTGCGTGAGGCGTTGAAAGACGGCGGCAACCACGTGATCGAGATTCTGTCCCTCGAGACGGGCCTTCCACGGGATATGGAAGTCCGCCTGAGCACGCTGCGAACTGCCGGGAATGGCGTACTCGCCCTGATTCGGGACATCACAGAACGCCGGAATGCGGAGACGGCGGAACGAAACGCCGTCCTGCTCAAAGAGATTCACCACCGGGTGAAGAATAACCTTCAGGTGGTCATCAGCCTGCTCAATCTCCAGGCGGCCCAAGCGCCCAGCCCAGAGGTGGCGGCGATGTTCCACGATAGCCAGGACCGGGTGCGCTCCATGGCGCTCGTGCACGAGAAGCTGTACAACTCACGCGATCTCTCGCGCATTGAGTTCGCCGACTACATCCGCGATCTCACCGACCGCCTGATGAACACCTATGAAATGACGGCCAGCGCCATCCAGCTCGAGGTGGTTGCATCGCCCACCTTTCTGGACATCGATACCGCCATGTCGTGCGGCCTGATCGTGAGCGAGTTGGTCACCAATGCCTTGAAACACGCCTTTCAAGGCCGGACACAGGGCAAGCTGACCATCCGGCTCGCGCGCGGCAGCGACGGGATGCACGAGGTCGTGGTTTGCGATGACGGCATCGGCCTGCCCGAACAGGTCGATATCGCCGGGGCAGAAACCCTCGGCTTGCAGCTGGTCACCAGCCTGGTCCGCCAGATCGGCGGGACGCTGACTCTTCGCCGGGACAAGGGCGCTGCCTTCCACATCACCTTCCGACCACCCGCGGACAGCAACAGGAGCAAAGAGCATGGCGGCTAACAGGCTGCTCCTCGTCGAAGACGAGGGCATTGTCGCGATGGATCTAAGCAACCGGTTGCGCAAGCTCGGTTACGTCGTCGTCGGCGCTGTGTCCACCGGCGAAGAGGCCGTGCAGGCCGTCCGGGAGACGCTGCCGGACCTCGTGCTCATGGACATCTCGCTGGCCGGGGCGATGGACGGCATTCGCGCGGCGTCCTTCATTTGCTCGTGCTTCGACCTTCCGGTTGTGTACCTGACGGCCTATTCCGATCCGGCGATCCTCGACCGGGCAAAGCAAACCAGCCCCTACGGGTATGTGGTGAAGCCCGTCACCGATCCGGAGCTGCACACCACCATCGAGATCGCGCTGCACAAGCACCAGATCGACTTGAAGCTCCGCCAGATGAACGCCTCGCTCCTGGCCGAGATTGAAGAGCGCCAGCGCGCACAGCAGGCGCTCCAGGAATCCAAGCGGATGTTCGAGAAGACCTTCGCCAGCCTGCGCGATGCCGCGTTCATCATCCAGGCCGAGCGCGGGGCCATCGTGGATGTTAACCCGGCGGCCATCCAGATGTTCGGCTACAGCCGCGAGGAATTTATCGGGCGCAATATCGGTGACCTGCACCCGTACCGCCGTGGTTACGCCGATCCGCTGCTCGCCCTTGCGCCGCTCATCAAGAAGCGCGGCTTCATCCACCTGCCGGAGCTGACTTTGAAGCGCAAGGGCGGCAGCCTCGTCGTCGCAGAACAGACGGTCACCGCGTTTGACGACGAGAACGGCGCGAACACAACCTGGGTATGCGTCATCCGCGACATCACCGAGCGCAAGGATGCGGAACTGGCCCTGGTGCGCAGCGAGCAGAACGTGCGGCGCGTGCTGGAGAATCTGCCGGTCATGGTCGCCGCGTACAATCCAAACGGAACCATCGCGGTGTGGAACCGCGAATGCGAGCGCGTGACGGGTTACACCGCTGAGGAGATGCTCAACAACCCGCACGCCATCGAGATGCTCTGCCCTGATCCCGTCTACCGCGAAATGCAGCTTTCAGAATGGAAGCGGCGCGGCCACAACTTCAGGGAGTGGGAGTGGAAGTTCACCTGCAAAGACGGCCTGACGCGCACGGTCAGCTGGTCCAATCTGCCCGCGCAGTTTTCCGTGCCTGGCGGGGCGTTCTGGGCCAGCGGCGTGGACATCACCGCGCGCCTGAGCGCCGAGCGCCGCCTGCGCGATCACGCCGAGCGGCTGGCGGCCATGCTCGACCTCGACCGGGCTATCCTGGCGGACAAAGC
>JADZBY010000003.1 GCA_020851855.1 Anaerolineae bacterium | reverse complement strand
CGGTAGACAAATCCTATCCAAACCAGGCCGCCCGGTGATATAATCGTTGCGGATCAGACGTGCAGCCTTCGGGGCGGGGTGGAAGTCCCCACCGGCGGTAGGGCGCTTGACGAGCGGACTAAACCGCCCGTGCGCCAAGCCCGCGAGCGGTGCAGGCCGTGCAGTGATTTGCAGCAGCCCACGCCGCAGACCCGGTCGGAAGCCGGGGCCGACGGTCACAGTCCGGATGGGAGAAGGCGCCGCGCACAGCAACCAGCCTGCCGGGTCGGGGCTTGCCTGCCCCCCGGCGTGCTTTGCATTGCCCTGTGAGCAGCCCAAACGCCCCGTTGTCTGCCTGACAGCGGGGTTTTTTGTACGATGGCCGAGAGAGTAATCGGGGCGGCAAGGGTACGGGGCAGGGTGCGCGGCGTGCAGGGACAGGCCGATCCGCGCGTGGTGGGGCGTTCAGCGCGGCGCTGGCGGCGGCTGCCGCTCGTGCTGGCGGCGCTGGCGCTGGTGATCTGGTACGCCGCTACGCGCGACGAGAGCGCCCGCTTCGTGATCGCCTCGCCCGGCGCAGTCCTGCGCGAGTTCGCCGCGCTGCTCTCGGACGGCAGCCTGCTCCGCCACGCGGCGACGACGGGTGTGCAGATCGCCCTCGGCTTTGCGCTGGGTGTGAGCGCCGCGTTCCTGCTCGGCTACGGCATCGCCCGCAACCGCTTCCTGGAAAGCCTCTTGGGGCCGTATGCGGTCGGCTTCCAGGCCGTGCCCATCGTGGCCATCGCGCCCGTGCTGATCCGCTTTTTCGGGCCGGGCATCGCCACGAACAGCGTGATCGTGGCCCTGATCGTGTTTTTCCCCATGCTGGTCAGCGCCATCGTCGGGCTGCGGCAGGCCGACCCCGACTTGCAAGCCCTGATGCGCTCGCTGGCGGCGACGCGCTGGCAGACCTTCACCCGGCTGGAGATGCCCTCGGCGCTGCCGTCGCTCTTCGGCGGGCTGAAGGTGAGCGCTACGCTCGCCGTCGCGGCCAGCGTCGTGGGCGAAGCGATCAGTTCCACCGCCGGGCTGGGCTTCCTGGTCTATTCGTCGCGCTACGTATTCAACCCGGCGGGCGTGCTGGTGGGCGTGATCACGCTCACGGCGCTGGCGCTGGCGCTGTACGAGGGCGTCGCCCGGCTGGAGCGGCGGCTGCTGGCGTGGCAGCGCATCCAGGAGTAAAACAGGGCGTAACGGTCATCTCCACGCTCCCTGGTTCCGGGGAGATTCCACAAGGAGCGAAGGTTCATGCAACGCTGGAAGCTCGTCTTAATCCTTACTCTGCTGGTTGTCCTGGCGTCCCTGCCCGCCGCGACCCAGGCACAGGATGGCCCGACGATCACATCCGTATCGGTCCCGGATACGGTCCCCGGCGGCGGGACGCGGCTGCGCCTCTCGCCGGACGGGCGTTATCTGGCCGCCTGGACGGATGGAAACATCGTGGGCGATATGCCTTCGCCCCTGTTTCTGCCCATCCACCTGTTTGACCTATCGGACCCGGCAGCGCCGCGCGATGTGTTCCTGATCGGCGGGCAGACCGATCACGCAGCGGGCGCGGCGTTCAGCCCGGATAACACGACGCTCGTCACCTACCAGCGCAACTCGCAGTTCTTCGTCTGGGACACGGCGACCGGCGACCCAGTGAAGCAGTTCTTCCCCGGCGCGCTGGGCGGCGCGGCGTTTGATTTCCTGCCGGACGGCCAGACCATCGCCTGGGTGTGGCCTACACCGTACCAGCAGACGGCGCTGCTCAACATGGAAACCGAAGGCTATACCCGCATCCTGGCCCGCCGCCTGGCGACATGGGCCGAATACACGACGCAGGGCGAGCGCACAATCCCGGCCACCCTGATGGCGCTGGCGGTTGCGCCTGACGGCGCACACGTCGCGACGGCGACCATGTACGGCGATATCCTGCTGTGGGACGTGGCGACCGGGGAGATGCGCGCGCTGCTCATGTCCGAGGACACAATGCCCCAGCTTGCCGTGCGCACGCTGGCCTTTTCGCCCGACGGCGCGACGCTGTATTTCAACAACAACCGCGAGGAAAAGCTGTACGCGCTGGATGTGGCCAGCACCGCCGTGCGTGAGATTGACGCCGCGCCGCTCGGCCTGTTCGCGCTGATGGGTGACACGGGCAACATCGCGCTCGCCGGGCCGGATAGCGCTTCGGTGGTCATCATTGACCCGGCCAATCCGAAATCGCGGCAGGAAATCCCGCTGCCGCTCGATTCGAACACCGGCCCGAAGATCCCCGGCCAGCGCGCCCTGGGCACGTTCGCCGCCAGCGCCAACCGGATCGTCTTCGGCGGCTTTGGAAACGAGGAAACCGAACAGACGGTGATTTTCATCATCACATTGCCGTAACGCGCCTCACCCCCTGGCTCCCTCGCTGCGCGGTACTCTGCGTGGAGAGGGGCCGGGGGTGAGGTCGATTCTACGTGAAAGGAATGCTTCATGCGTCGTTTGGCCGTTTTTGTCTGGATGATCATGCTGGTGGGGATGCTTGCCGCAGGGTGTGCGACGGGCGACCCGGCGATCAGCGGGCCTGCCGCGTCGTCGCACGCCGACTCGACCGGTGAGGCGACCGCCGAGGCGACCGGTGCTGCCGGGTCCGGCGCGCTGACGCCGATCACGCTGTTCCTGGGTTACATCCCCAACGTGCAGTTTGCGCCGGTGTACGTCGCGCTGGACCAGGGCTTTTTCCGCGACGAGGGCATCGACCTGAGCCTGGAACACGGCTTTGACGAGACAGACGGCCTGACGCGCATCGCCACCGGCAATCTGCAATTCGGCATGATCAGCGGCGAGCAGGTGCTCCTGGCCCGTTCACAGGGCGCGCCGGTGAAGTACGTTTTCCGCTGGTATCAGCGCTTCCCCGTGGCCGTGGTCGCGGCGCAGGACTCCGGCATCACGACGCCAGGCGATCTGCGCGGCAAGGTGGTCGGCGTGCCGGGGCTGTACGGCGCGAGTTACATCGGGTTGCGCGCGCTGCTCAACGCGGCGGGCTTGCAGGAATCCGACCTGGGGCGCGTCGAGGCGATTGGCTTCGACACCGTGCCCGTCTTCTGTGACAAGCGCGTCGAGGCGGCGGTGGTGTACATCGCCAACGAGCCGGCGCAGATCGAGGCCGCCTGCACGCCGGTGAGCGTGATCCCGGTCGCGGATTACGCCAATCTCGTCTCCAACGGGCTGGTCACCAACGAGCAGACCATCGCGGCGCAGCCGGAGCTGGTGCGCGGCATGGCAAACGCCTTTGCGCGCGGCCTGCAACGGACCATCGACGATCCCGATCTGGCGTATCAGGTCAGCCGGAAGTACGTCGAGAGCCTGGGCGACGATGACCCATTGCAGCGCATCGTGCTGGAGCGCTCTATCGAACTGTGGCGCGCCGACCGGCTCGGCCAGAGCGACGCGGAGACGTGGCAGCGCGCGGCGGATACGCTGGCCGCCATGGGCCTGATCGTGGGCGAAACCGCGCCGGACGTGGCCGCGGCGTTCACCAACGACTTCGTGCCGGCGCAGGCAGAATGACCGGCATGACCATGCTGCGCGTCGAGAATATCTCGCACCGCTTCACGGGCAAAGACGGCCCGCTGGATGTGCTGGATCGCATCAGCTTTGACGTGGCGGCGGGCGAGTTCGTGTGCATCGTCGGGCCGAGCGGCTCCGGCAAGACCACGCTGCTGCACATCCTGGCCGGGCTGGTCACGCCGTCCGAGGGCCGCGTATGGCTCGACGGCACGCCGGTCACCGCGCCGGGCCGTGAGGTCGGGCTGGTCTTTCAGCAGTCGAACCTGATGCCGTGGCGCACCGTGCGCGATAATCTGGCGCTGCCGCTCGAACTGGCCGGCATGACCGCCGAAGCGCGTTATGCACAGGCGGAGCGCACACTCGACTGGCTCGGCCTCTCGGACTTTGCGGCGGCGTTCCCAGCGCAGCTTTCGGGCGGCATGGCGCAGCGCGTGGCGATTGGCCGGGCGCTGATCTATGACCCGCGCGTGCTGCTGCTCGATGAGCCGTTCGGCGCGCTGGACGCCCTGACGCGCGAGCAGATTCAGCTTGAGTTGCTGCGCCTGTGGTCAAATTCGGGCAAAACGGCTATTATGGTGACGCACAGCATCTCTGAAGCGGCCCTGCTCGCGGATCGGGTGCTGGTCATGAGCCAGCGGCCCGGACGGCTTCGCGCCCAGGTGGCCATCGGGCTGCCCAGGCCGCGCCGCCTGGACATGGTGCACGATCCGGAGTTCGGCGCGCTGGCCCGCCAGATCAGGGCGCATATCGAGGCGGCGGGTGGATATGGCCAAGCCGAGCCGGCGTAAGGACGCAGTCTTTCCGGCATGATTCGCCTGACGGGCACGACAGGATGGGCGCATGACCGACCAAGCCGATATGCAGACTGCCCGTAGAATCCTCGTCGTGGACGACGACAAGCCGCTGTGCAACATGATGGCCACGGCGCTGGCCAACGCGGGTTATGCGGTCGCGACGGCCTTCAGCGGTGAAGAGGCGCTCGACCGTTACCGCGAGCAGCAGCCCGACCTGGTCATCCTGGACTTCGCCATGCCGGGCATGAACGGCTTCGAGGTGTGCACCGAGATTCGCCGCCTGGACCCGCCGCACCACCGCACCCTGGTCGTGTTCCTGACGGCCTATGCCCAGACCTTTCTCGTCTCGGTCGATTTTCACGTCGGCGTGGATGGCACGCTGACCAAGCCGATCCTGCCCAGCGACCTCGTGGCGCACGTCAAAGACCTGTTCGCGTCGCGGACGTGAGCACGGGCGACGTTCCTCACCGTCATCCCTTCGAAAGTCCGGCGCTGCCTGCCTCAACGTGGCGGCGTGGTACAATCTCGCGCCGGTAACGGTTCAACCTGAGTGGAAATGTATGCGTAAGCTCAAGAACGCCGTCGTGGTGGTCGTGGTTTCGGTCTTTGGCCTGATCTCACT
>JADZBY010000002.1 GCA_020851855.1 Anaerolineae bacterium | reverse complement strand
TTGTCGCCCTGGCCCTTCTCCTGGCAAGCTGCGGCGCGCCCGCCACGCCTGCCCCGGACCTGCCGCCCACCCCGGAGCGCGCGACGCGCGTCCCGGTCGTCATGCCCACCGAGGCCAACGCCGACCAGGCCGGGCGCGCCGAGCCGACCGCGGTGGCCGTCCAGCCCAGCGAGACGCCGCGGCCCACACGCGCCCTGCCCACGCTGACGCCGACGATCACGCTCATCCCGCCGACGGCGACGCCCGCCCCGCCGACGAGCACACCACAGCCTTCGGCCACGCCGCCGCCTGATCCGGCGCGCGGCGAGCAGCTCTTCCACGACGTGATCGCGGAAGGTGTGCCGACGTGCGTCTCGTGCCACCTGACCGAACCGGCGACGGATGAAGAACTGGTGGGGGTACAGGGGCCGTCGATGGTCGCGCACGGGGATGAGCCGGGAATCGCCATTCGCGCGCAGTCTCGTGTGCCGGGCGAGACGCCGGCAGAGTACCTGCGCAACTCGATCTTGCACCCCAACGACTATCTCGTGCCCAATTCGACCATTCCGGGCAAGGGGATGTACGCGATTGCCGGCACAAGCGTGATGTACCAGCTTTACGCAGATGTGCTGACGCCCGATCAGGTCAATGATCTGGTCGCCTATCTGCTCACCATACGCTGACGCGCGGGGGGCGGCGCGGCGCACGGCCAGTCAAGCGCGAGGACAAAGGCACGGAAGGACGCAGCGCGTCACCCGGCGGCGAGACAGCCCAGGCCCGGTCGTGGTCCGACCTGACCGGTCCTGACCGGCCCTGATCAGGCGTCGTCCGTGCTCACGTTCTCGTAGGATGCGTTGGAACCGCCCAGTTTGCGCAACAGCGGGATGTCCGCCACGAGCCAGTTGTCGCGCTGGCGCTGTTCGACGTTGATCTCGACCTTGTCGCGGGCGATGGGCACGTATTTCGAGATCACGGCGATGATCTCGTCCTTCATCTGCTCCATTTTTTCGGGCGACAGGTCACTCCGGTCGGACACCACCACCAGCTCGAGGCGCTGTCTGGCGGTTATGCCGCTGCCGTTGTGACGTCGGCCCAGCAGTCGCTCTAGTATATTCATGAAGTCCTTACCCTCTCCCTCAGCCGCCGAAGATGCGGGCCAAGCGTCGGAAAAAGCCGCGTGAGTGGTCCTGTTTAGCCACCACGTTTTCCCCAAGCAGTCGGCGTGCGATGGTCCGAAAGGCCTGACCGGCCCGCGAGTCGAGATCGGGGATGCCCTTGTTTCCCGCGATGAGCACACTCTCGTCATCGGGCACGACGCCGGCCAGTTCAATCGACAAGATGTCCGTGACGTCGCCCTCGGAGAGCATCTCGCCGCGCCGGATCAAGTCGACTTTGGCGCGGTTGATGACGAGGCTGGTCTTGGGCGGAGGGTCTGTCAGCTCGATCAGGCCGATGATGCGGTCGGCGTCGCGCACGGCAGACACTTCCGGGTTGGTCACGATCAGCACTTCGTCGGCGGGCGCGAGGGCGTTCTTGAATCCACGCTCGATGCCCGCCGGACTGTCGATCAGGATGAAATCAAATTGCGGGCGTAGCTCGTTGGCGATCCGGATCATCTGGGCGGGGCTGACGGCGGACTTTTCGCGCGTCTGCGCGGCAGGCACGACGTGCAGGTTGTTGATGGACCGGTGGCGAATGATGGCGTCCTGAAGGCGGCAGCGGCCTTCCACCACATCCACCAGATCGTAGACGATCCGGTTTTCGACGCCGAGGATCAGGTCCAGATTACGCAGGCCGATATCCGCGTCAATACATACCACCCGCTTGCCGGAATTGGCCAGTGCTGCCGAGAGGTTGGCAGTGACGGTGGTTTTGCCCACGCCGCCCTTGCCAGACGTAACCGTAATCACACGCGCCGACATTCAAAGTCCCTTCGTTCGGGCCGCGAGCCGCCTCAGACGCCTCACAGCGGGCAGGCCGGGCAGCGCCGATGAGAGTTTTGCCTTTGCTTCTGCCTCTGCCTCAGCCTTTAGCGCTAGCCATCCCAGGCCTGCGCGATGATGCGCCCCTGTTGGACCAGGGCCACTTCTGGGCGGGGCCGCCGCCGCTTGTCGCTGGGCGAGACGGTGATATAGCGTGCAATGCGCAACTGGGTGGGGGCCAGATCGAGCGCACACACGAAGGCGTTCTCGTTGCCATCCGCCCCGGCGTGAACCACCCCGCGCAGCCGTCCCCAGACGATGATATTTCCCCCGGCAATGATCTCTGCGCCGGGATTGACATCGCCGAAGATCACGACACTGCCCCGGTGGCGCACCACGCGCCCGCTGCGCAGCGTGTGGTCGATGAGCACCGCCGCATCGCCGCTCTCTTCGTTGCTGACTTCCGGCGTGTCGAGCTGGCCGACGCCGGTGATCAGGCTCGTCTCCATGCCCAGGTTGCGCGCCGTGGTGACGGTGGTCCCGCTGGTGCTGACCACGGCCCACAGCGTCATACCGCGCTTGGAGAGCAGCAAGCGCAGGCTGTCTAGCTCGTGAGGGAGCACCGGGCGCGCACCCACGTCCAGCGCAGCGCGCGCACCCCGAAAAAATCCGCGTTTCTCGTCAATCCGCGACAGCAGGCGGTGGACCAGGTCGTTCCAGTCCCCGCCTTCCGCGTCGATGGTGAGGAGCAGCCCTTCTTTGATGCCCTTGATTGCGACGGAGTCGTCTCTGGCCACCATACCCGCGTTTCCGCCCCGCTCCACTTGCGCTGTTCTGCTGTGACAATCCGCCATTTTGGCGATCTGATGCCAAGTGTAATGGCGCTATGGCACGCTGTCAACTTTGATACGATGGATGCAACAAAACGAACCGGACGCAATCACATATACCGCTCGTCGTGTGCGATTCGTTACCGCAGTGGCCGGAACACCGCCCCGGTACGCTCAGCGTTTCACCTTGAGCGGCAGCGCCAGGTCATACGGGAAATCGGTCAGGTTGTGCAACTTGCCCTTCTTGTCAAAGTAGACGGTGTCTTCCACGCGAATCCCGTAGCCGCGCTCCGGGTAGTACAGGCCCGGCTCGACGGTCACGACATTGCCCGGCGCGAGTTTTGCCTTGCTGTACACACTCAGGCCGGGCGCTTCGTGCACGTTCAGGCCCAGGCCGTGCCCCAGGCTGTGCACGTAGCCCTTCATCGTGCCGGGATGGCTGCGCTGGGTCGGGTGGCCACGCGCTTCGAAGTGATCGAGCGTCATTTCCTGGTACTTCGATCCCGGCTCGCCCACCTTGAGCGCCTTCATCACCTTGTGGAAGATGCCCATCACGTCATCGTAGGCGCGCTGCACTTCCGCCGGGGCGCGGCCCAGCACCCAGGTGCGCGTCATGTCGTGGAAGTAGCCGTTTTCGGACAGCCGCGGGAAGTAGTCGAAGACGATGGCGCGGCCCACCTGCAACACGTCATCTTCTTCGCCCTTGCTGTGCGGCATCCCTGCATCGCGCCCCTGGGCGAAGATCGCGCCTTCCGGGTCATCGAGGCCAAGCTCCGCCGTGGCCAGCCGGATAAAGCGCTTCACCGCGCCAATGGTCAGCGGGTTGCCCGCCGCATCGACCACCGGGCTGCCGAACTTCGCGCCGGATGCAAAGTGGCCGGTCAGGAAGTCGCGCGTGCGGCGCACGACCTGGCAGGCCAGATCGGCGGCGCGTTTCATGGCCTTGACTTCGTCCTCGTCTTTCGTCTCGTACATCCGGTCGAAGATAGTCGCCGCCTCACCGCCGATGACCAGCTCCACATCCAGCATACTGTCCTGGATGGCGAGGATGAAGGGCAGAAGCGTGTGCACTTCGCCCGCGCCATAGAAGGCAACGCGGCCTTTGATGGCCAGCTTCTCGAACGTGTTCAGGGCCAGCGCGCGCCGCATGGCGTCCGGGTCGTCGCGGTAAGCTCTGTAAATGTCCGCCGCGCCGAGATCATACGGCGTGACGACCTTCAGCCCGGATTTCGCCGCCTCGTCAATCTCCATCGGGTTGACGATGTACACGGCCTGTTCGCCGCGCTTCTTCACGATGATGCCGCTGCCGGTGCTGCGCCCGGCGAGATAGTTGCGAAAGGTGTTGGGCGTCTCGTCGCCGAGCACCACAATGGCATCCAGCCCGTTGTCGGCCATGAGACGGTCAATGTGCGCGCGCATAGGCTCCTCTTCAAGCGTTTGAACATGCTCCAGATCGTTGGCGTGCAAGTGTAGCGCGGAGCGGCTGGGGATGCATGATGCCCCTCTGCCCAACCCAGGGCGAACGCACCAACCCCGGTGGATCAGAGAAACGGTGGTCCGCCCGGCGCTGAAGCGACCGGGCTAAACATACAAAGCCCTTTGGGCTGGAATTTCGTCCTCAGCCCGGCGGGGCTTTGTAGTTTTAGCCCCATGCTTTAGCGTGGGGCGCTCCCGGTCGAGTCTGATGCCATAGCCCCTCTGGACAAACCTCACATTGCGGGCGGCTTTCCTTCTGCCTACAATAAATTGTCATACCCGCGTCTGACAAAAACCGAATAGCGAAGGGACGCCGCCATGACCGAGATGACCGTGCCGACCAACACGCAAGAGCTGTATTATGCCAGCGAGGAGATCAAGAAGAACGCCTACATCCAGGACTACGAAGCGGTTTACCAGCGCGCGCAGCAGGACCCGGAGACTTTCTGGGCCGAGGCCGCCAGTGCGCTGGACTGGTTCAAGCCCTGGGATCAGGTGCTCGATAGCTCGGACGCGCCGTTCTTCAAGTGGTTCGTGGGCGGCAAGACGAACATCGCCTACAACGCCCTGGACCGCCATGTCAAGACCTGGCGGCGCAACAAGATCGCGCTCATCTGGGAAGGCGAGCCGGGCGATTCGCGCACGTACAGCTATTTCCGGCTGTGGCAGGAAGTCAATAAGTTCGGCAACGTGCTGCGCAGCATGGGCGTCAAAAAGGGCGACCGGGTGACGATCTACATGGGCCGCGTGCCGGAGTTGATCATCGCCATGCTGGCCTGCGCCAAGATCGGCGCGGTGCATAGCGTGGTGTACGGCGGCTTCTCGGAACAGGCGCTTGCCGACCGGATCGAGGATGCGCAGAGCCGCGTCCTGATCACGCAGGATGGCGCGTGGCTGCGTGGACAGATCGTCGAACTGAAAAAGATCGCCAACGAGGCGGTGCGCCGCAGCCCGGTGGTCGAGCACGTCATCGTCTACCGCCGCACCGGCCACGAGGTCGAGATGGAGCCGGACCGCGATTTCTGGTGGCACGACTTGATGGCGCTGCCCATCGCCTCGACCAAGTGCGAAACCGAGGTCATGGACGCCGAAGATCCGCTCTTCATCCTGTACACGTCGGGCACGACGGGCAAGCCGAAGGGCATCCTGCACACGCACGGCGGTTACCAGGTGTACGTCAGCACGACGCTGAAGTACGTGTTTGACCTGAACGACGAGGATCGCTGGTGGTGCGCCGCCGATCCGGGCTGGATCACCGGTCACAGTTACATCGTGTACGGGCCACATATCCTGGGCGCGACGAGCTTCATGTACGAGGGCGCGCCGACGCACCCCTACCCGAACCGCTGGTGGAAGATGGCCGAATATTACGCCGTTTCGGTCATGTACACCGCGCCGACGGCCATTCGCGGCCTGATGCGCTTTGGCCCGGCGTGGCCCAACCGGCACGATCTGTCCTCGCTGCGGCTGCTCGGCTCCGTGGGCGAGCCGATCAACCCGGAAGCGTGGAAGTGGTACTTCGACAACGTGGGCCGGGGCCGCTGCCCGATCATGGATACGTGGTGGCAGACGGAAACCGGCGGCTTCATGATCACGCCGCTGCCCATCACGCCGCTCAAGCCGGGCAGCGCCACCAAGCCCTTCCCCGGCGTCGAGGTGGACGTGGTCGACGAGGACGGCAACCCGGTCCCGCCGGGGCACGATGGCCTGCTGGTCATCAAGAAGCCGTGGCCGGGCATGTTGCGCACCGTGTACCGCGACCCCGACCGCTACGTGGAGCAGTATTGGGGAAAATTCAAGAACATGTACCTGACCGGCGACTCAGCGCGGCGCGACGAAGACGGCTACATCTGGGTCATTGGGCGCATCGACGACGTGATCAAGGTCAGCGGCTACCGGCTGGGCACCGCGGAAGTCGAGAGCGGGCTGGTCAGCCATCCGGCAGTGGCCGAAGCGGCGGCGATTGGCCTGCCGGACGAGGTCAAGGGCAATATCATTCACGCCTACGTGCTGCTGCGGCAGGGCCGCGAGGGCACGCCCCAGCTTGAGGAAGAGCTGAAGAACCACATCC
>JADZBY010000001.1 GCA_020851855.1 Anaerolineae bacterium | reverse complement strand
TCTCCGCCGTGCCCGGGTTCACCGCCGCGATGCGGTCGAACTGAAGGATCACGCTCGACCACTGCGACGGCGCAAAGGCCGCCGAGACGTTCGAGGCCATCGACGCGGCGAAGATGTGCCCGACGGTCTGGTAACGCTGCAGGCCCAGGAAGTCATCCAGGTACTCGATCTGGACCGACGGGTTGTTCTCCAGTTGGCGGCTGGTGCTGCCCCGTACGCCCCAGACGATGACCTGCTTGTTGCGGTTGCGGAGCGCGCCGAAGACCTCGTTAAAGTCGCGGTCGCCGCTAGCAATGATGTAGATGTCCGCCGCGCTGGGCTGCGTGCTATCGGCCAGCACATCCTTGGCGATGCGCATGTCGGCGCTGTTCTTGCCTGGCAGATTGAAGACCGGATCGATATTGGCCAGGGCGAGCTTGCTGGGCGCTTCGTCGGACACTTCGCGCCCGTTGCCATCTACCAGCGGCGGCAAGCTGCCCCGCTGGCCCCACGGCGCATATGCCGCCATGCGCATGATCTGTCCGTGAGCGCTCGCATGATTACTCAGGCCTTCGATCAGCCGATCCAGGTTGATGGCGTAGCCTTGTTCATTCAGGCTGATGGCGATATTCTCGAAGTCAATGTACAGCGATACGGTCTTGGACTGAATGCCCAGGATCGCCTCAAGCGGCTGGAAGATCATGCCGGGTACGCCGGGGGCTGCATCGGCCCAGACTCGCACGCGCGCGCCAGGACTCATCTCAACGCGCGAGGCGAGCGTGAGCATCTCGTCGCTCGTGGAGACGAGGATCATCTCGTCCACCGGCTCGGGATCGTTCGAGAAATAGTGGATCATCAGCGCATCGCCCAGATGATCCGGATCGGGGATATTGCACATCTCGAAGCCGACGCCCTCGAAGATTTGCTCGACGGTCGGGTTCGAGACCTGGAAATCGTTCCAGTCTGCGACGGCGATGGCCTTCAGGCTGTCTGTGGAAGGCAGCCCGGCAGCCAGCGCGGCAGCGCTGCGAAGACGGTTGGCCAGATCGTGAAGATCGACGGCGAAGGCGCGGCTCTGAAGCCTGCGCAGCAGGTCGCCCACATCGACAATGAGGTAAGCGGACATTAAACCTCTCCCAAGGGCGAAATCTATATTGTGACTCACCGCAATCTTGTTGAAGAATTAAGCGATGGGCCGCTCAGGATCAACGCCTTAATGAATCTCGGATTCGCTGCTTTTTTCTGCAAAGCCCCTAGCTCAACCTCACAGGGGGGTGACTCGGATAATTGTAACTCTGGTGGTCTCCAAAATCAATCTCCAATGTCCGGACATTTGCATAAAGCCGGGCGATTTATCCTGATACGCATCGGTATATTTCCCATGAGCAGGCAGAATCAGGGGTCTGAGGGGACAGTGCAAAAACGGCGTTTCGGGGTGTAAAAACCGAGTAAAAACGGGGACGGATGGTTGGGGGGCGATGCCGCTCGTTCCACTCGTCCATTTTTGTGCAACGTGAACAATCGCCCTGCCGCATTCAATGCGCTCACACGTCGAGGTGCTGCCATGTCGTTCCATTTCACCTGCCCGCAGTGCGGCCAGCGTATGACGATGAACTTCGAGACCAGCCAGGTATACTGCCCACACTGCGGCTATGTCCGGCGCGACGAGATCAGCGCCCTGGGCCAGCCGCAGCGCCCGCCCCGCCCGGCCCGCCCGACGCCGCTGCCGGTCATCACCTACCAGGGTGAGCTGAGTCTGCGCGCCCGCGCCGCCTTCGACACCGGGGCCGACCTGGTGACGCGCGGCGACGCTGCCGGGGCATTGCGCGCCTTCGTGAAGGCCGCCGAGATTCAGCACGATTTTGCGGACGCGCACCTGTGGATCGCCCGGTTGAGCGCTGACCCGGCCCAGCGGATGCAACACCTGGATACCGCGCTCGCCCTCGATCCGAACAACGGCGAGGCGGTGCGTCTCAAGATGGTGCTCACGGGCCGTTTGACGCCCGAACAGGCCGCCCGCTCGTACAACGAGGCCGAGCCGGTGATCGCCCAGGCGCAAGGGCCGGTGGAAGCGCGCGCGGACGTGCTGATCTGCCCACGCTGCAACGGGAATCTCGTGGTGAACCTCGACAAGCGCCGCGTGGAGTGCCGCTTCTGCGGGTACAGCGCGCCCCACGTCGGCCCGGACAACGCCGGGGCGGACCTGTTGACGATGGCCATGCTGGAGCGGCGCGCCCAGCCCGTGCGCTGGAACGTCGGGCAACGCCTGATCGTGTGCCGGCAGTGCGGCGCAGAGCATACCGTGCCGCCGGGCAAGCTCTCGGCGCACTGCCGGTTCTGTGGCTCGACGCAGGTTCTCCTGGGCGATGTGTTGCAGTCTTTTGAGCAACCCGACGGCATAGCGCCCTTTGCCCTCAGCCCGGAAGGGGCCGCCGCCGCCATCCAGAAGGCGCTCAAGAACCCGGCGCAGCGCCTTGCCAACCTGTTCAATACGAACCGGGTGCAGTCTGTCCAGGTCGAGGGCGTGTACATCCCGTACTGGGTCTTTGATGTGAACGTCGAGGTCACGACGACGCAGACCCAGGTCCTCAACGGCATCCTCATGTCCGATACGACGAAGGGTATGGACCTGATGCCCGAAGTGGCCATCCCGGGGGTGAAGTCGCCCACGCCTGGGCTGCTGATGCGGCTGGCCCCGTACCGCCTGGGCGACGTAGAGCCGTACCAGCCGAAGTGGCTGGCCAGCCAACCGGCGGCGCTGTATAGCATCGACTTTGACCGCGCCTCACTCGATGCGCGTGAGCTGGCGGCGAAGGCCATGCGGCGCAAGCACGAGCGCGTCGTGGAGAATACCCGCACCGACGAGCGGGGCCGCCAGACCACCGATGTGACCCGCGCCACGGTGCGCGTTCAGAACATGATCTTTCAGCTTCTGCTCCTGCCGGTGTGGATCGCGACGCTAACCGAGGTGGATGCCGATGTGCGGCTGGCGCTGGTCAACGGCCAGACGGGCAAAGTCGCCTTTGGCAAAGCCGAGCGCCGGGGCGGGGAATGAGTCTGCTCTCACCCGTGTGCCAATCTACTTAAAATCGTCCATAATCATCCGTAGAGAGGAAAGGAAGGGGTGCGAAATGGACGATTTTCTTCCCATCAAGCGTATTGATCACCTTGAGTTGTATGTCGGAAATGCCAAGCAGGCCGCGCACTTCTACCGTACCGGCTTCGGCTTCAGCCTGACGAGCTACAGCGGGCTGGAGACGCGCAACCGCGAGCGGGCGTCTTATGTCCTGGAGCAGGGGCAAATCCGGCTGGCGCTGTCCACACCGCTCGGCCCGGATTCGGCTATGGCGCGCTTCGTCCACCTGCACGGCGATAGCTGCGCCGTCATCGCCCTGGAAGTGCCGGACGCGGCGAGCGCCTTCCGGGAAACCATCCAGCGCGGCGCGACGGGAGCCGTTCCGCCCACGCAGAGTGAGGACGAAAACGGCGTGCTGCGCTTCTCCGCTATCCGCGCCTACGGCGATACGCTCATCAAGTTCGTGGACCGCTCCGACTATCGCGGGGCGTTCGCGCCCGGCTACATGCCGGTCAGCGACCCGCACGCCAACGGCTCCGGGAATGGCCGCACCGGTCAGGGCAAGCCGCGCGGAGTCGGGTTGGCTGCCATCGATCACATTGTGGGCAACGTCGAGTTGGGCGCGATGAACCGCTGGGTGCAGTTCTTCGCCGAAACGATGGGCTTCTCGCAGCTCATCCACTTTGACGACCAGGACATTTCAACCGAATACTCTGCGCTGATGTCCAAAGTCATGCAGGACGGGACCGGCAAGGTGAAATTCCCCATCAACGAGCCGGCGGAAGGGCGCAAGAAGTCCCAGATTCAGGAATATCTCGATTACCATTATGGGCCGGGCGTGCAGCACATTGCGCTCTCGACCAACGATATCGTCGCCACGGTGAGCCAACTTCAGGAAAACGGCATCAGCTTCCTGAAAGTGCCGCCCGCGTACTACGAGCAACTCCACGAGCGCGTCGGGCACATCAACGAGCCGATTGACGAACTGGCGCGGCTGGGCGTGCTGGTAGACCGCGACGAGGAAGGCTACTTGCTTCAGATTTTCTCGCAGCCCGTGGTGGACCGGCCCACACTCTTCTTTGAGATCATCGAGCGGCATGGCTCGCGCGGGTTCGGCAAGGGCAACTTCAAGGCGCTGTTCGAGGCCATCGAGCGCGAACAGGAAAAGCGCGGCAATCTGTAGGCGGACCCCTCACCCCCGGATTGTCCTGATGAAGGTCGGGACGTCGGGGCCGGATCGGACAGGGTTCGGGCGGCTCGCGAGCCGCCCCTACAGCGCCGCACCGTGTAGGGGCGCGTCGTGACGCGCCCGCCATCACGATCCGAATGTGGAGTGCGCCGGCAAACCCTCACCCCGGCCCCTCTCCCTCATGGAGAGGGGTGGGGAAACCAGGGACTTCGCCGGTCTTCTCCCCTCTCGCCTTGAGGGAGAGAGGGGTCGGGGAAGTGAGGTTGATCGAACGAGAATGTGTCTGCAAACCCTCACCCCGGCCCCTCTCCCTCATGGAGAGGGGTGGGGAAGCCAGGGACTTCGCCGGTTTTCTCCCCTCTCGCCTTGAGGGAGAGAGGGGTCGGGGGAGTGAGGGTATTCTCACCGGGAGTGTGCTGACGTGAGCGGTCGCGGCGGCTGGCTCGTGCGTGTCTTCAACCTGTTCGCCCTGTTCATGACCGGCGTGTTCGTGGGTGGGGTGCTGATCTTCGCCTGGCTCGTCCTGGGTGGGCGCGACATGGCGCTCGGTCAGGATGCCGGCCAGCCCACGCCGCTGCCGCCGCCCCCGACCGCCACCGCCGTGCCGGAGAGCCTCTTTCAAGAGCTTGAGGCGCGCGATCAGGTGGTCATCAACCTCTACGACCGGATCAACCGCTCGGTAGTGCACGTCGCCAGCACGGCGTCATCCTTCGACATGTTCCGGGGGACCGTCCCGCGTGAAGGAACCGGCTCCGGCTTCGTCATCGCCGCCGAGGGCCTGATCCTGACCAATTTCCACGTGGTGAGCGGCGCGGATGCGGTCGACGTGATCCTATCCGACGGCAGCACGCTGCCCGCACAGATCAAGGGCTACGACGAGTACTACGATCTGGCGGTCTTGCAGATCGACGCGCCGCCCGGCACGCTCACGCCGCTGGAGATGGGCGACTCGGACCGCGTGCAGGTCGGGCAGTCCGTGGCGGCCATCGGCAACCCGTTCGGCCTGGATCGCACGCTGACTACCGGGCTGGTCAGCGCGCTGGGCCGCCGCGTTGAGCTGGAGAGCGGCGCAATCATCGGGCAGGCCATCCAAACCGACGCCGCCATCAACCCCGGCAACTCCGGCGGGCCGCTTCTCGACCTGCGCGGGCGCGTCATCGGCGTGAATACGGCCATCAGCTCGACGAGCGGCGGATCGGTGGGCATCGGCTTTGCCGTGCCGTCGAACGTGATAAAGCGCGTCGTGCCGGTGCTCATCGAGCAAGGCCGCTATCCGCACCCCACACTCGGCGTGTCCACCGTCGAACTCGGCTCGGAAGTCAACCCCAGCAGCAGCGGGCCGAAACGTGGGCTGCTCATCACGGAGCTAGAAGCGGGCGGGCCAGCAGCGCAGGCCGGTTTGCAGCCGACAACGATTTCACGCGGGCGGCGCGGCTGGGTCTTTTCCGGCGGTGACATCATCGTGGGCGTCGAAGGGCGCGCCGTCGCGACCCGCAACGATCTGCTGGTTGTGCTTGAGGAAAACTACCAGCCCGGCGACACGGTGCAGCTCAACATCGTGCGCGATGGTCAGCCGTTGAGCACGCCGGTGACGCTCGGCGCAACAGTCAGCCCACGCGGGAATTGAGAGATAGCCCTGTACGGCTAGCCCCCGCAGTTGTCCACACCGCCCAGCGTCGGGCCGTCCACCGTCGCGGTGGAAAGGTAACCCGCCGCAAAGCGCACCTGCTCGCCGGGCAGCACCTCTAGCGTGCGCGCCGCCTGGGTTTCGCGCTCACCGCCCGCGTACAGCGCCGCCATGCCACCCAACGCGCCGTTCTCGCCCCGGTAGGCCAGCAGCGCGCCATCCGGCATGAGCACATACGCCAGACAGCCCTGCCCGGCGGCGAGCAGCGGCGGCGTGTGTGGCGTGGATGGCAGCCGCGTCTGCCAACGCCGAGTCCCGTCCGCCGCGAAGGCGTACACCTCACCGCCGTAACCGGGATAGATCAGCACGTTGCCCTGGTTATCCAGCGCCGCCTGGCTGCTCCGGCTCAACGGCAAGCCGGTATCGAACAGCAGGCGCAGATTGAGCGCGCCGTCGAGGATGTTCACCTGCCCGGCGACCAGGATCAGGAAACTGCCGTCGGGCGCGCGGAAGGGCACGACGGGCATCGGCGCGGCGGCTTCGTAGGCCCGTTGCCCCGCCGCGTCGACGACCCACAGCCGGTGTGCGCCCTGGTGCGTGCCGGTCAGCGCGATACGCTCCCCGGAGACGACGTAGCGCTCCACGTAATCGCCCAGCGGCTCGGTCTGCCAGAGCGCTGTACCCGCCACGTCGTAGCTGATCAGCCGGTTGTCCTGGGTCAGGAACACAACGCCCGAACCCAGCAACATGGGCGGGCTGGCGAGCGCCGTCCCGGCCTGCCACGACGCCACAAAGCGCCCATCCTGGAACAGGATGATTTGGTCGGCGTCGGTGCGGCCCAGGATGCGCCCGTCGGGCAGCCGGACCACGCCCACCAGGCCGCGCACGCTCAGCTTCCAGAGCGACTGGCTGAGCACGTTCTGTTGTTCGATCTGGTAATTGGAGAAAAACACCGCGCCGCCGTCAGGCAGCCACAGCGCCGGCGCGAGCGGCGCGCCGCTGGCCGTCATCACGTTGCGGAACGCCGGGTTGAGCCTCAGCCGCCAGCGCTCGGTGAACTCAATGGGGTGCATCCAGCCGCTATCGAGCGGATCGGTGGCCGAGTAGCCGGGGCCGCCCGTGCTGGCGCGCATCCGGCGGATTTCGTAGTGCAGATGGCGGGCGCTCTGCGATGGGTTGCCAATCGCGCCGATGATCTGCCCGCGCGTCACGCAGTCGCCCACGCGGGGAAAGCGGTGGCCGTTCAATTCTTCCATGTGCCCGTACAGGGTGAACACCGTGCTGCCGTCCGGGAACAGGTGCTCGATGACCACGACGCCCTTTTCCGTGTCCCAGCCTTCGGGATCGCTGAACGTCACCCGGCCACGCGCCGCCGCCCGCACCGGCTCGCCGCCGCGCCCGAAGGCGAAGTCCATGCCGGTATGGTAGCCGTTGAAAATGCCCCGGTACATGCCGAAATCGTCGTGCTCGATGCTCACGCCGTCCATCGGGTAGTCGAGGGCGTCCACGATGCCGCAGTCCTGCTGCACCTGCGCCTGTGCAGAGGGAATCGCCGCGCCGGGCAGCAGCAGAATCAGCCCGAAGAGAAGCGCGCCATATTGCCGGAAGCGTATCAAGCGAGAGCCTGTGTTGCGGAAGCTCACCATGCCGCGACTCCCCGCCCACTTGAGGAACGGACAACTCAGCCATACCGGACACACACGGCAACGTTGTACCTGATAGCGGCGCGAGTTGCAACGACGAGGTCATCGCGGGCGGAGAGTCGTGGGCAAAGCGCGCAGAAAAATGGTCCTGTCGGCGCTTGCCAGAATAATCGCGGGACGCTACAACCTGTACTATCTGCCCGGCTACCGAACGCCGCGAGGAATGCTGGTGGACCGTTACCGACCCGCCTGGACGAAACGCGCCGCCCTGGAACGACGACTTGCCCGCCTCGACGCCCGGCAAATGATTCGGATGAGCCGTGGCGCGTTTGCGCTGGGCGCGCTGGCCTTCGTGCTGGCCCTGGGGCTGCCCGGACCGCTGCGCATTGTCGCCGCTGTGCTCAGCCCGGCGCTGGTGGCGGTCGGTGGGATGCTGGCGCTCACACAGCCAGGCGTCGAGGCGCGTCAGCTGCTGGTCACGGCCCGCGATCACATCCTGCGCGAGCAGTTTCCCGACGCCTTGCAGGCTGCCAGCCGGGCGCTGGAGCTTGCGCCGCACCTGTCCAGCGGCTACATCGTGCGCGGCGCGGCCTATGCGGGCCTCGGCCAGCTTGATCTGGCCATCCACGACGCCGAACAGGCCGTGCGCGTTGCCCCGCATGACCCGGAAGCGCGCCGGGCGCGGGCGCGTCTGTACAGTTACCGTGGCCTGCACAGCGACGAGGCCCAACCGCGCACCAGCCTGCATGGCAGCCCGGAGTGGGTGGCCGCGCAGTTCGAGATGGCGCAGCTTTACGCCCGCCTGCGCGACTACGAGCGCAGCCTGAGCGCGTTGCAGGCCCTGACCGCCGACGAATTGCCCGCCGAGACGCGCTACAATGCCCTGGTAGCCGCTGGCTGGCTGTATGAGGACAAGCTCAAGGACCTGGACAACGCCCTGCACAGCTACACGCGCGCCATTCCACTCCAGCCGGACCGCAAGCTGGGCTATCTGCGCCGCGCCTTCGTGTATCGCAGCCGGGGCGATCATTTCCAGGCGGCGGAAGACTTCCTGCGAGCTGCCGAGCGCGCGCCAACCGCCGAAGACGAGGGCAAATACCATTGGCTGCGCGCTGTGTGTTTCGGGCGGCGTTACCTGATTACGCAGGACGAGCGCGACATGCGGGCGTGGCTGGCTGCGTTACAGCGCAGCATGCAGGAAGACGCGCCGGAATACAGCCGCCAATCGCGCGAGTGGCTGGGCGTGCTCGAAGGGCGCTGGCAGCTTCAATTCCCGCCGCAGATCACGTATTTTCCCAATTAGGGCACGCCTGCAGACCCCAACCCAACCGGGGCAATCGCTTCAAAAGTGCGGACTGATGCAGGCGGCAGGAAAGCGCCTCACCCCCTGCCCCCTCTCTACGCTGTACTCGGCGTGGAGAGGGGGGAAAGAACGCGCCAGCAAGCCAGGCGATCTCCCCTCTTCATGCCGTCGGGGGTCCTCTCTGGGGGTGACGGGCATGGAGAGGGGCGGGGGGTGAGGACGCTTTGATGCGATAGCTCCCCAGCACCTTTTTCTCATAGCGAGGGGTAACAGATACAGATCGCAGCCAGCCTGTGCCGAGGGAGTGAGGGTCAGAAGTCAGAAAAGCCCACTGTCACTTCACGTGCCTTCTGCCCGCATCGCCGCCGGGTTATCCAGCACGCCCAGCACCTGAAACCAGGGCGGCTGGCGGAAAGGATTCTCGCGGACGGTCATGCCCAGGTTGCGCATGACGCGCTGTGAGGCGAGATTCTCGTACTCCGTGCTGGCCACGATGCGGCGCGGCATGAGCATGTCGAAAATCCAGCGCACGAAGACGCTGGCCGCTTCGGTGGCATACCCTTTGCGCTGGTATTCGGGCAGGACCGCCCAGAACAGGCCAAATTCGGGCGAGATGAACTCGTGGCGTGGATGGCCTTCGCCGGGGTCCGTCTCCAGGGTGGCCCACGGGACGACGGACGGCACGAGTCCAACGCCGCCGATCACCTGCCGCGTGGATTTCAGCACGATGGCGTAGTCGGCGTAGGGCGGCTGGTACAGGCGGGCCAGCTCGCGGTAGGCAGCCAGCGTCCACTCCAGCCAGTGGCGCGTGGCGTCCGGCGATTCGTCCGTGCCGAAGCACTCCCGGTGCAGGCGGTGGCGCGCTTTGAGGTCCACACTGCTGTAGGGCCGGACAACGAGGCGTTCTGTCTCAAGGTGCGGAGTATACATAACCAACCAGCCCGCACGCGGCGGGCCAGAAC